>URQJ01000038.1 GCA_900549945.1 uncultured Oscillospiraceae bacterium | reverse complement strand
GGCGATCTGCGCGGCGCTCGGCCTGACCGGCCTTGCGGGCGGCGCGGCGGTGGCCGGCTGCTGCGCGCAGATGATCGGCTTCGCGGTCATCAGCTTCCGCGAGAACGGCTGGGGCGGCTTCTTCGCGCAGGGCATCGGCACCTCGATGCTGCAGGTGCCGAACATCATTAAGAACCCGCGCATCTGGATCGCGCCGACGCTGGCCTCGGCGATTACGGGCCCGCTCGCGACCTGCCTTTTCGGCATGCAGATGAACGGCGCGCCGATCTCAAGCGGCATGGGTACCTGCGGCCTCGTCGGCCAGATCGGCGTTTACACGGGCTGGCTCGCGGACATCGCCGCCGGCACGAAAGCGGCGGTCACCGCGATGGACTGGACCGGCCTCGTGCTGATCTGCTTCATTCTTCCCGCCCTGCTCTCTTTTGTCTTTGATCTCGTGCTCCGCAAAATCAACTGGGTCAAGCCGGGCGACATGAAGCTCGATATTTGATCCGCCTCTTTCAGGCATCCGACGCGCCGCAGCCGGCGTTTCGGGTGCTTTTTCTTTCCGAAAGGGCTTGCATTTCCGCGCGCGGTGTACTATGATGATGCCAGAATATAGAAACCGGGAGGAATCCACATGCAGTTCACATACCTCGGCACCGCGGCCGCCGAAGGCTGGCCGGCCGTTTTCTGCCGCTGCAAATACTGTCTGGAAGCGCAGCGCCTCGGCGGCAAAAACATCCGCACGCGCTCGCAGGCCATCGTCAACGACGATCTTTTGATCGACCTGCCGCCGGACACCTACCTGCACAAGCTCGCCCACGGGCTCGATCTCAGCCGCGTGCGGTATCTGCTGCTTACGCACCGCCATATGGACCACTTCTACCCGCAGGAGCTCACCGTGCGCGGCTCGTGCTACAGCCTCGATATGGTCAGTCCCGACCTCGACATCTACTGCGCGGCGGAGACCTACGCTTTCTTCAAGCAGTGCACCGACTGGGAGATCGACCGCGAAAGCCTCGACCACCTGCACTTCCATATTTTAAAGGCCTTCGAACCCGTGCAGGCCGGCCCGTACACGATCACACCGCTGCCGGCCACACATATGTCGCCCGGACACGAGCCGTTTGTCTACCATATCGAGGACGCAGATGGTACCTCGATTTTCTACCTGCACGACAGCGGCTACTACGCCCCCGCCGTGTGGGATTACTTTAAGGCGCAGAAAAAGAGCGCCGACCTCATCAGCTTCGACACGACCTGCGGCGAGGAGGACACGCACCTCAGGGGCACGCACATGGGTTTTCCCGACGTCGTTCGCGTGCGCGATGAGATGCGCGGAATCGGCCTTGCCGACGCGCACACGCACTGCGTCCTAAACCACTTCTCGCACAACGGGCATCTGCTGCACCACGAGCTGGAGGCGCTGGCCGCCCCGGCGCAGCTCGAGGTCTCCTTCGACGGGAAAACGCTCCTGCTTTGAGCGCGCGCCCTGCCGCGCGCCGCTTCAAAACCGGACCTGCACAAAAAATGCGCGCCGCCTTTCCACGGCGCACACGCTGTATGCAATTTACATGTATTTTTTGATAAAGTTCAAACAATCATTGCGCAAATACACAAAAGAAGAGCAGAATGCCGGTACAAATACCGCTTCTGCTCTTCCTCTTTTTTCTGATTTACAATCACTTGCTGTTGCGCCGGACCGCTTGCTCGATCTTCGGGAGCAGTTCCTCGCGGTCGGCCCCCTTCGTGTACTTGAACATGGCCGCGACAATCTCCGGAATATCCGCCGCCGTGTAGTGCTCCGTCGTGGAGATCTGCTGCGCAAAATACTCGTTCCGCGTGATCATCGGCGCAAAGCGGCGCGCATTCTTGCGGCCCGCGCCATTATTCATGAAAGCTGCAATAAACTGATACTGCATCAGGTTGTTGATGATGACATGGAACGAATTCTTCGCAAAGAGCGGATCATCCGGGTCGCGCAGCGCGATTTCCATGATTTCGGCACGGTTCAGCGGCCTGCCTGCTTCCCACAGCAGCTGCATCATTGCCAACTCCGAATTTGTCAGCCGCACATGCACTTTTTTGCCCTTCATACAACGTCCTCCTTAGGTAATTTTCGCTCGACCTTTTACTATGAATATTCTCACAGATCCATTATTATTTATAGTATATTTTTATTTTTACAAATTGTCAAGATGTATATAAGAGAAAATCAATGAAAAATCGAAGAATTTCGACAACGGACGTTTATCGGCCTGCATCCGGGCTTTTTTCCCGCCGCACAACTAGAAAAGACGCATGCTGTTTTGCAGGCGGCCCGGCGCTGCGCGCCCGCAGGCCGCCGCGCGCGGGTATCGCTTCTCTGCCCGCCCGGTTTATTTTTCTGCCTCGTTTTCAAGGAACAGCGCCTTGAAATACGGCAGGCTCTCAATCCACGCGCAGTAGTCGTGCCATTCGTCGAGCTTGTGGTGCCGGCGCGCAAAATACATGCTCACAAGGTTCTCATACGTCATCGTGCAGGTGCGCATCTGGTTGTAGCTCGACGGCAGAAGCTGGATGATGCTGTACCAGACCGCCTTGTCCTTCGTCTCCAGATAGCGCAGGCGCAGAGCCTCGAGCGCGGCGATCGTCCCCTCGAGGCTCTCGCGCGCTTCGGGCAGCATGCGCTCGCAGCTGAAATCTGCCGCGGAAAAGGGCTTCGCGTGGATCTTGTGCATCGTGCTCGTCGAATTTGCGGTGGTGCCGACCTTGTAGGTGTCGAACTCCTTCCACCAGTACAGCGGCGCCGTCAGATCGACAGAGACGAAAATCTGCCGGATAAACTTGCGGTGGTCGCTGCCGGCCGCGCACAAGCGCTTCGCGAGGCCGAGGTCATTTTCCCCGAACACAAAGGCGCCGTCCGGCTCGGTGTGGCTGTCCATGCGATTCCAGCTGTTCAGCGGGTTGCGCGCGCCGCGCATCGCATTTTCAAAATTCATGACACTTGTTCGCTCGATTTGAATCATATGGATCTCCTTTACTCGGTTATTTGTGGTATTTTGTGCCCGCATTGATTGAAAACGCGCGGTAAAGCTGCTCGCAGAGCATCACGCGCGCAAGCTGGTGCGGGAAGGTCATCGGCGACATGGAGATGCGCCTGCCGCTTGATTTGACGGAATCGTGCAGCCCGTGCGACGAGCCGATCACGAAAGCTAGGCTGCTCGCGCCGCCGACGGCCGCCGCCGCGATTTCCGCCGCGAGCTTTTCGGAGGAAAGCATGCGTCCCTCGATGCAGAGCGCATAGACCGCGCTGCGCCCGGCAGCCGCCGCGATCGCTTTGCTTTCCTCTGCGAGCGCGCGCTCGATCTCCGCCGCGCCCGGGTTCTGCGGCAGGCGCGCCTCGTTCAGCTCGACGACGGAAAAACGGCAGAACGCCGAAAGCCGCTTCGCATATTCTTCCACGGCCTCGCGCCAGTACCGCTCTTTGAGCTTGCCGACGCAGATGATTTTGACCTCAAGCATCGCGCACCTCAGAATTCCACCGTGCGCCCGTCGAGGTTCTCGACCGGTGCAACGTCCAGTATGTAGCCGCTTTCCTCCTCGATGCCGGCCATCTGCATGCCGCACACCGCCGTCTGCCGCGCAATGTCCGGCGTGTTGTTCTCCCGGCTCAGGTGCGCGAGCAGAAAGCGCCGCGTGCCGTTCTCGTACAGCTCCGGCAGCAGCTCGGCACAGGCGGCGTTCGAGAGGTGCCCGCAGTCCGAGAGGATGCGCCGCTTGAGCGCGTAGGGATACGGCCCGGTGCGCAGCATGCCGACGTCGTGGTTCGATTCGATCACGGCGAGATCGACGCCCATGAGCTTTTCCTCGATCTCCGGCGTGACGCGGCCGAGGTCGGTCGCCACCGCCGCGGTCCTCCCGTCCGCCGTGCGGATGCGGTAGCCCAGCCCCTCCGCGCAGTCGTGCGGCGTGCGGAACGCCTGCACCTGCATGGCGCCGAGCTCGAGCGTGCCGTCAATCGTGTACGCCGGGAACGAGCCGTCGAGCACGCGCATTGATTCGAGCGCCGCGAGCGTGCCGGCCGACGCGAACACCGGGATGTTGTATTTCGAAGCAAATACGCGCAGGCCGCTCACGTGGTCCGAGTGCTCGTGCGTCACCAGAATGCCGTTCACCGCCAGCGGGTCGATGCCGCAGCGCTTCAAAATATTCGCGGTCTGGCGCGCGCTGCGCCCCACATCCACCAGAATGCCCGCCGATTTTCCCCCTATAAAATAGCTGTTTCCCGCGCTTCCGCTGTACAGCGCGCAAAGCTCTGCCATCCGTCCATCTCCCTTTGCTTTCATCATAAAAAATGCCCTGACAGAGATCCGTCGGGGCGAGTGCCCCGGCCTTGCAGCCGGAGCCGTAATTATCCGATTTTCTCGTTGCTGCCATCCTGCGGGTCGATGCGCAGGTACATGTCCGCGCCGAGCCCGACGAACTTCTCCACGATGTCCTCGTAGCCGCGCTGGATGTGCTCGATCTCCTCGATCTTCGTCGTGCCGCGCGCCGCGAGCGCCGCGATGATCATGGCGGCGCCTGCACGCAGGTCGACCGCGCGGACCGGCGCGCCCTTGAGGAAATCGACGCCCTCGATGATCGCGCTCTTGCCCTCCACCGTGATCTGCGCGCCCATGCGCTTGAGCTCCTCCACATAGCGGAAGCGGTTTTCCCAGACGTTCTCGTTCAGGATGCTCGTCCCCTCCGCGAGCGCGAGCACCGCCGCGATCTGCGGCTGCATGTCGGTCGGGAAGCCGGGGTGCGGCATCGTCTTTACGTTGCACTTGCGCAGCGGGGTATCCCGGCGCACACGCACCGCGTCGTCGTATTCGATCACGGTGACGCCCATCTCCATGAGCTTCGCCGTGATCGACTCGAGATGCTTCGGCGTGACGTTCTTCACAAGGATGTCGCCGCCGGTCGCCGCCGCGGCGGCCATATACGTACCGGCCTCGATCTGGTCGGGAATGATCGAATACGTGATGCCCTTGAGATGCTCGACGCCGCGGATCTTGATAACGTCGGTGCCTGCGCCGCTGATGTTCGCGCCCATCGAGTTCAGGAAGTTCGCGAGATCGACGACGTGCGGCTCACGCGCCGCGTTCTCGATGACCGTAAGGCCCCGGGCCTTGACAGCTGCGAGGATGATATTCATCGTCGCGCCGACCGTCACCATATCGAGATAAATGTGGGCGCCGCGCAGCGCGTCGGCCGAAACCTCGATCATACCGTCGTTGAGCGTATAGGTGCAGCCCAGCGCGTTGAAGCCCTTGATGTGCTGGTCGATCGGCCGCACGCCGAAATCACAGCCGCCGGGCAGCGGCACAACCGCGCGCGAAAAACGCCCGAGCAGCGCGCCGATGTTGTAGTATGAGCCGCGCATCTTGCGCCCGAGCTCGTTGGGCACGACGTTCGTCTGGATCGTCGTGGGGTCGATCTCCACGGTATTGCGGTTGATCCAGCGCACCTCGGCGCCCATCTCCGTCAGGATCCGCGCGCTCAGCTTGACATCCGAAATATTCGGCACATTCTCAATGCGGCAGGGGGATTCTGCCATGATCACCGCCGGAATGATCGCAACAGCCGCGTTCTTCGCGCCGCTGATCGTCACCTCGCCGGAAAGGCGCTTGCCGCCCCGAACAATAAATTTATCCACGATAATTTTCCTTCCAAGTCTTTTTGCCGCCGGTCCCAAACCGGTTTCATTTCCGAAACGGAAGACCTGCGCAGCCAAAGCCGACGGCGCATCCGCTCATCTTATATAAAAATCAAGTGAAGTCTTTGCTTATTATGACCGATAACTATGATAATACACAACGGTAAAAAAGTCAATATCTTGCAGGAACTTCGGACCTGTTTTCTGCGATTATGTAAACAGGCTTATTCTGTTTTCAACAAAAAAGGCGAGAGCTTACGACTCTTTTTTGAAGGAAATGGGCTTTTCCTCACCGGCCAAGATACGCTTGATGTTCGCTCTGTGCTTGACAATGACCGTGGCGCCGATCAGCGCCGCCACCGCGGTCGCCATCGCGACATAGAAGCCCGGGAGGCCGCCGATTTTATAATCGATAAAAAATGTGATGAAAAACGTGACGATCGGGTACAGCAGGCAGCCGCAGATCGAGGCGAGCGAGACCGTTTTCTTCCACGCAAAAACCAGCGCGAAAAAGGCGAAGCAGATCAGGAACACGCGCCAGTCCAGAAGAAGGATCATCGCCGCCGCCGTCACGACGCCCTTGCCGCCGCGAAAGCCGAAGTAAAGCGGATACATATGCCCGATGATGCAGCAGAAGCCCGCCGCATACATGCCCAGACGCGCCAGCACCGGGTCGATGCCGTTCGCCAAGCAGATGAAATGCAGCGCGTAATAGCCGATCGCAACGCTCAGCGCGCACTTCAAAAAGTCGCAGAGAAAGGTCAGCGCGGAGGCTTTTTTTCCGGCGACGCGCAGCACGTTCGTCGCACCCGCATTGCCGCTGCCGTGGCTGCGCACGTCCTCGTGCGCAAAAACGCGCGTCAGGATGATCGCAAAGCTGATGCTGCCAAGCAGGTAGCCCGCCGCGGCCACGAGCAGCAGCGGGAGAATCAGCGCTTCAAAATTTGCCATACATCACCCTTCCTTCTCGCCGCGCTCGCGCACGATCATGCGCACCGGCGTGCCTTCGAGGCCGAAAATCTCGCGGATCCGGTTCTCGAGATACCGCTGGTAGGAAAAGTGGAAGAGCTCCTTCGAGTTCACGAAGCAGATAAACGTGGGCGGCTTCGTCGAAGCCTGCGTCATGTAGTAGATCTTCAGGCGCTTGCCCTTGTCGGTCGGCGGCTGCACGCGCGCCGTCGCCTGCGCGAGGATGTCGTTCAGCGTGCCGGTCGTGATGCGCATCGCGTTGCTCGAGGCCACATGGCGGATCAGCTCGAAAAGCCGGTCGAGCCGCTGGCCGGTCTGCGCGGAGATAAAGATGATCGGCGCGTAGGACATGAACGCGAAATCCTTTTCAAGCTTCGCGCGGTACGTCTGCATCGTCTTGTCGTCCTTCTCCACTGCGTCCCATTTGTTGACCGCGATCACGCAGCCCTTGCCGGCCTCGTGCGCGATGCCCGCGACCTTCGAATCCTGCTCGGTGAAGCCGACCGTCGCGTCGATCAGAATCACGCAGACGTCGGCGCGGTCGACCGCCATCTCCGCGCGCAGATTGCTGTAGTGCTCGATGGAATCCTCCACGCGGCTCTTGCGGCGCAGGCCGGCCGTATCGATGAAGGTGAACGTGCCGAATTTGTTCTCGATCGTCGTATCCACGGCGTCGCGCGTCGTGCCCGCAATATCGGAAACGATGCAGCGGTTCTCGCCGGAAACGCGGTTGACAAGCGACGACTTGCCGACGTTCGGCTTGCCGATAACCGCCACCTTGATGATCTCGCTCTCCTCTTCCTCCGCCTGCGCCTCTGGCAGATGCTCGAGAACGGCGTCCAGCAGATCGCCGGTACCGTGGCCATGCACCGAGGAAACCTGCACCGGGTCGCCGAGGCCGAGGTTGTAGAACTCGTAGAAATCCGCCGGCGGCTCGCCGACCGTGTCGCATTTATTGACGCAGACAACGACCGGTACATTGCTGCGCTGGAGCATCTGCGCGATGTTGAGGTCCGTCGCCACCATGCCGGTGCGCACGTCGGTCACAAAGACGATCACATCCGCGGAATCGATCGCGATCTGCGCCTGCGTGCGCATCTGCGAAAGGATCACATCCTTCGATTCCGGCTCGATACCGCCCGTATCGACAAGGGAAAACCGGCGGTTTTTCCACTCGCACTCGCCGAAAATACGGTCTCGCGTGACGCCCGGCGTATCCTCCACAATGGAAAGGCGCTGCCCGATCAGCTTGTTGAACAGGGTCGATTTGCCGACGTTCGGTCTGCCGACAATCGCCACGATCGGTTTTGACATTCCGTTTCCTCCTTTACTCTATCGTTTCCGGCAGCGGGCCTAAGATGTCCCGCAGCTCGCCGCCGGCATCCTTCTGCATGCGTTTTGCCGGAACCCCCAGCGCGCGGCCGAGCGCTTCCAGCGTCATATCGTCCAAAAACACGTCCTCGTCGGCCATCAGCATCGCACTCGGGATCAAAATCTCGTCGCCGAGGTTTTCATCACGGAGCCGCCGCACGAGGTCCCGCCCGACCAAAAGGCCGGTCACATCGACCGTGCCGCCGAAAAAGTCGTTTTTCACCGGGACCAGATTGATCTCAATCCCCGGAAACTGCGCACGCACGCGGTCGAAAAGGCCGTTCAGGAACTCGAACGCCGCCTCGCCCGTCGGGATCGTCACGCGCCGGCGGAGCCTCTGCCCCGGCAGTTCCTCGAGCGCCCAAGTCAGCTCCTCCTCCAGATCGCGCAGCATGCCGACGCCGTTTTCGATCTGCGGGAAATCCTCGTAGAAATCGTACGGCGGCAGCGCGCGCCCCGCAATCAGGTAGAATTCGTCGCTCGGGTAGACCGTGCGCATGCCGCGTTCCGCCTTGAAGCGGTCGCCCCAGCGCTCGAGCACGTCGATCGCCGCGCCGGCTGAGGCCCGGTCAAACGGCACGAGCGGGTACAGCCCCTCGCGGTAGCGCGTCAGCCCCACGGGCACGCAGGCGACGCTTTGCAGGCACTCGCCGAGGCCGCGCATTTCAGAAAGCGTGTATTCGAGCTCGGCGCCGTCGTTCAGGCCGGGGCACAGCACGATCTGGCAGTTCAGCCGGATGTTGTGCGCTGCAAGGCGCCGCACGTGGCGCAGCGCGTCGCCCGCAAAGCGGTTGTGCATCATTTTGCAGCGCAGCGCGGGATTCATCGTGTGCACCGAGATGTTGATCGGGCTGATGTGCATCTCGATGATGCGGTCGATCTCGCGGTCGTCGATATTCGTCAGCGTGATGTAGTTGCCGAAGAGAAACGAGAGCCGCGCGTCGTCGTCCTTGAAATACAGCGTCTCGCGCATCCCCGGCGGAAGCTGGTCGATGAAGCAGAAAACGCACTTGTTGCGGCATGCGCGCTGCTTGTCCATGAGGTACGTCTCAAATTCGAGGCCGAGCGCGCCGTACTGCGCCTTGACGATTTTTTCCTCCACACGCCGCCCGTCCGGCTTTTCAAAGACAACGGTCAGGTGCGTGCTCGTCTCGCGGAAGCGGAAGTCGAGGATATCGCCGATCACATGGCCGTTGATCGAGATCAGGCTGTCGCCCTTTTCCATCCCGGCGCGTTCCGCAAGGCTGCGCGGCTCAACGCCGAATATTTTTACCGCCATAAAATCCGCCTCCCCTCCGCGCGCGGCGCCGCATCTTCAAAAAAACAATAGAGAAGGAGCAAAAATCTGCCCCTTCTCTATCTTGCACAATATTGTTTCAGGCAAAATTATGCTTCCTTTTTAACAACTTCTCTGCCGTTGTAGTAACCGCAGTTACCGCAAACCCTGTGAGGTGTCTTATACTCTCCGCACTGCGGGCATTTCATAAGGGCAGGAGCGTTAAGCTTCCACACGTTGGAACGTCTCTTATTCTGTCTGGCACTGGACACTTTTCTCTTGGGTACCGCCATCGTCAGCACCTCCTTATAGTAAACTAAATCTTTGGTGATCCAAAATCATTGGAGCAGCGCGCGCAGGGCCTCCATGCGGGGGTCTGCCTGCTGCTTCGCACAGGCGCAGTCGCCTTCATTGAGGTTCTTCCCGCAGGTCGGGCAAAGCCCCCTGCAATCCTCCTTACAGACGTATTTCGAGGGCGTCAGAAGAATGATGTCGGAATAGATCAGCTCGTCCAAATCGAGCGTTTCGCCCTCGACGACAATATAATCGTCGAAGTCCTCCTCATCGTTCAGCTTGTTCACCAGCACGTGAGATATGCTGTGCGAAAGCTCCTTCCTGCTCTCTGTCAGGCACCTGTTGCACGGCATCGAAAACGCATAGCTGACGGTGACATGCAGCTCTGCACTGGACGCAAACGCCTTGATATCACCCACGACATGCACCGGGGAAACAAACGGCTTCGCGCCGTCGATCTCCACGCCGGACAGGTCGATCGTGTAATCGATATGCTGGGAAACGTCCTCTCCCGAAAAATACTTCTTCAACTCGATAAGCATGGGTATCCTCATACCGTACTGATATATTATAAATACCAGACGGGCTTTTGTCAAGGAAAAGTTTGAAAAATCCGGCGGGTTTCCGCCCGAAAAAAGGCGTTCGGCGGGTCTGTCTCCGCCGAAGCGCCGATTTTTTCTGCACAGCCGGAAAACCGCTCTGCTTCTCCTGCCGGTTTTACTTGCCGACGTACTCCAGCACGGACTCCGGAAGCTCCTCCTGAGCGGCGGAAATCAGCAGGCAGATGTTCGCATTGGCCGTTTCGCTGAGCGCCTTGAGCTTCATCGTGAGCGCCTCAACGTCGCTGACGCCGTTGCCGGTGATCTTCAGCGTGGAATCCACAAACACGTCGGTCACGTCGTAGTTCGCCGCGCAGATGCCGCTGACGAAGCCGACGAGCGCGTCGAGACCCTCGATGCTGTACGCATCGGAATCGACGAGACGGGCCTTGTGGGAAATATCATATGTAAGCTTGAGGCTCTTTTCGATGACGACGACGTTGCCGTTCGAATTCTTGACGGCCTCGTTCGCGAGCTCGATGAGCTTCTTCGTCTTGCCGGAGCCCTTTTTACCAATTAAGAGAGTGATCATAATGAAGTCCTCCTGAATATTTTATATTCCGCATAAACGGATTTACGCCTGAATTATTTTGAAAGGCGCGCTTCCAGCGCTTCCTTCTCGCCCTCGTAGCCGGGCTTGCCGAGCAGCGCGAACATGTTTTTCTTGTAGCTTTCCACGCCGGGCTGGTTGAACGGGTTCACGCCGAGCATGTAGCCGGAAATCGCGCAGGCGCGCTCAAAGAAGTAGATGAGCTGGCCAAGCGTATCCTCGGAGAAATCGGGCGCGTTCAAAACGATGTTCGGCACGCCGCCGTCGTTGTGCGCGAGCACGGTGCCCTCAAACGCCTTGCGGTTGATGTAGGCCATGCTGCGGCCCTCGAGGAAGTTGAGGCCGTCGACATTCGCCGGGTCGTTGCCGATGACGATCTCGTGCTTCGGCTTTTCAAACAGCACGACGGTCTCAAAGAGATCGCGGCGGCCGTCCTGAATATACTGGCCCATCGAGTGCAGATCGGTCGAGAAAACGACGGACGCCGGGAACAGGCCCTTGCCGTCCTTGCCCTCGCTCTCGCCGTAGAGCTGCTTCCACCACTCGTTCATCAGCGTGTAGGAGGGCTCGTAGCTGACCATGATCTCGGTGCTCTTGCCCTTGTTGTAGAGGATATTGCGGATCGCCGCGTACTTGTAGCAGTCGTTCTCCTCGAGATTCGGATTGCTGTACGCCGCCTGCGCCTTTCTGGCGCCCGCCATCAGCGCGTCGATGTCCGCGCCCGCGACGGCGATCGGCAGCAGGCCGACCGCGGTAAGCACCGAATAACGGCCGCCCACGTCGTCCGGCACGACGAAGGTCTCATAGCCTTCTTCGTCCGCGAGGTGCTTCAGCGTGCCGCGCGCCTTGTCGGTCGTGCAGAAAATGCGCTTCTTCGCCTCTTCCTTGCCGTACTTCTTTTCGATGATCTCGCGGAACACGCGGAACGCGATCGCCGGCTCGGTCGTGGTGCCGGACTTCGAGATCATGTTGATCGAAATGTCGCGGCCCTCGCAGATCTGCACGAGCTCCGCCAGCGCGGAGGAGGAGATGCTGTTGCCGGTGAAATAGATGTCCGGCGTATCCTTCTTCAGCGCGTTGTAGTTTTCGCTTTTCAAAAACTCGATCGCCGCGCGGGCGCCGAGGTACGAGCCGCCGATGCCGATGACGATGAAAACCTCTGTATTCTTCTTGATGCGCTCGGCCGCCGCCTTGATGCGCGCGAACTCTTCCTTGTCATAATCGGTCGGGAGCGTCACCCAGCCGAGAAAATCATTGCCGGGACCCTCGCCGGATTCCAGCAGCTTGTGCGCACTTTCCACCTGCGGTGCGATCGCTTCATATTCGTGCTCCTGAACAAAGCCCTTCAAATACCCGCATTCCAATTTTAACGACATTTTTACTGCCTCCTGCCTGTTTACTTTTAACAAACGGAATTGTCGAACACTTTTGATGTTTTCATTCTACAATATTTTGTGGCACTTTTCAAGACTTGAATACTCGGTTTCACAAAAAGTTTGATTTTAGCCCGGCGCGCCCGGCGCCGCGGCGCGGAAAAACCAGCTCAATAAATACTGAAATGCTGAGCCGAACGTGATCGCTTCGGCACTTTCCGCCGCCGTGATCGGGATCTCCTGCACGGTCTCCCCGCCGCGCAGGACACGGACTGTACCGACAGGCTGCCCCTTTTCCACCGGCGCGGCGACGGCCTCGGGCAGCTCGATCACGGTTTCGAGCGCCCCCTGCTCCGAAACCGGGGTCAGCAC
>URQJ01000037.1 GCA_900549945.1 uncultured Oscillospiraceae bacterium | reverse complement strand
CAGTCACGGATCTGTTCCGGGGAAGCGATACCAATACGAATGGCGTCAAACTCAGCATAACTCATATTCATCGTCCTCCCTTTCGTTATTCTTCATAATCCCCATCGCCGTAGTCATCTTCAGCGGTGTCACTATCACTGTCGTCGCCCACGGTGAGGTCATCGTCGTCACTGGATTCCTTGATGGTATAGCCCGCTGCGGAGAACTGCGCGTCCGCGTCCTCCCGGTAAGGCTCATAATCATCATCCCGAATCTGGTTGATATTCTGATAGCCTTCTTCCTCATCGTCCCGCAGCTCGATCTCCTCTCCCTGGGCATCGAGCACCTTGATGTCCAGGCAGAGGGCCTGGAGCTCCTTGACCAGAACCTTGAAGGACTCGGGAATGCCGGGAGAGGGCACGTTGTGTCCCTTGACAATGGCCTCGTAGGTCCGCACACGGCCGGTGACATCGTCGGACTTGACGGTGAGAATCTCTTGCAGGGTATAGGCCGCGCCGTATGCCTCCAGGGCCCAGACTTCCATTTCGCCGAACCGCTGGCCGCCGAACTGGGCTTTGCCGCCCAAAGGCTGCTGGGTCACCAGGGAGTAGGGGCCGGTGGAGCGGGCGTGGATCTTGTCGTCCACCAGATGGTGGAGCTTGAGGAAGTAAACGTAGCCCACGGTCACCGGGTTCTCAAACATCTCCCCGGTGCGTCCGTCATAGAGCTTGGTCTTGCCGTCGGCCAGGCGGAGCCGGCCTTCCTTCCGCCAAATGCGGATCTGCTGTGCATCGGCCATCTCCTCCTGATCCAGGCGGCGCACATCGGTTCCGTCCTCTGTGACCAGGTAGAGCTGCTTTCCGGCGATGGTCTCATTGGGATAGACCTCCCGGAACAGGCCCGCCTGGGCCAGCAGTTCCATAATGTCCTTCTCATCCGCGCCGTTGAAGACCGGTGTGGCCACCTTCCAGCCCAGCGCCTGGGCGGCCCGGCCCAGGTGAACCTCCAGCACCTGTCCAATGTTCATACGGGAGGGCACGCCCAGGGGATTGAGCACGATGTCCAAGGGGGTTCCATCGGGGAGGAAGGGCATATCCTCCTGGGGCATGATCCGGGAGACCACGCCCTTGTTGCCGTGGCGGCCGGCCATCTTGTCGCCCACGCTGATCTTGCGCTTCTGAGCGATGTAGCAGCGCACCACCTGGCGCACGCCGGGCTGCAGCTCGTCGCAGTTCTCGGGTGTGAACACTTTCACATCCACGATGATTCCGTACTCACCGTGCGGCACACGCAGGGAGGTGTCGCGCACCTCGCGCGCTTTCTCTCCGAAAATGGCGCGCAGCAGGCGCTCCTCGGCCGTCAGCTCCGTCTCGCCCTTCGGCGTGACCTTGCCGACGAGGATGTCGCCGGCATGCACCTCGGCGCCGACGCGGATGATGCCGCGGTCGTCGAGGTCGCGGAGCAGGTCCTCGTTGACGTTCGGGATATCCCGGGTGATTTCCTCGGGCCCGAGCTTCGTATCTCTCGCCTCCATTTCATACTCCTCGATGTGAATGGAGGTGTAAACGTCGTCGCGCACGATCTTCTCGTTGAGCAGGACGGCGTCCTCGTAGTTGTAGCCCTCCCAGGTCATAAAGCCGATCAGCGCGTTCTTGCCGAGCGCGATTTCACCGTTCTTGATGGCTGGGCCGTCGGCGATGACGTCGCCGACCTCGACGCGGTCGCCGCGGTTGACGACCGGCACCTGGTTGATGCACGTGCTCTGGTTCGAGCGCATGAACTTCGTGATGACATAATCGTCGATATCGCCGTTGTCGGCCGTGACGCGGACGCGGTCCGCGCTGACGCTCTTGACAACGCCGGCGCGCTCGCACAGCACGCAGACGCCGGAATCGACGCCCGCCTTGTATTCCATGCCGGTGCCGACGATCGGCGACTCGGTGCGGATCAGCGGAACAGCCTGACGCTGCATGTTCGCGCCCATCAGCGCGCGGTTCGCATCGTCGTTCTCGAGGAACGGGATCATCGCCGTCGCGACGGAGACGACCATGCGCGGGGAAATATCCATATAATCGACGCGCTCGCAGTCGACCTCGATGAATTCGCCCTTGTAGCGGGTAAGTACGCGGCGGTTGACGAACGTGCCGTCCTCGTTGAGCTTTTCGTTCGCCTGCGCGACGATGTACTCGTCCTCGACGTCGGCGGTCATGTAGACGACCTCGTCGGTGACGCGGCCGGTCGCCTTGTCGATCTTTCTGTACGGCGCCTCGATGAAGCCGTAGTGGTTGATCTTCGCGAACGTCGCGAGGTAGGAGATCAGGCCGATGTTCGGGCCTTCCGGCGATTCGATCGGGCACATGCGGCCGTAGTGCGTGTAGTGAACGTCACGCACCTCGAAGCTCGCGCGGTCGCGGGAGAGGCCGCCCGGGCCGAGGGCCGAAAGGCGGCGCTTGTGCGTCAGCTCGGCGAGCGGATTCGTCTGATCCATGAACTGCGACAGCGGCGAGGAGCCGAAAAACTCCTTGATTGCGGCAACGACCGGGCGGATGTTGATGAGGGAATGCGGTGTGAGCGCCTCCATATCCTGTGCCTGCAGCGTCATGCGTTCGCGGATCACGCGCTCGAGGCGGGAGAAGCCGATGCGGAACTGGTTCTGCAGCAGCTCGCCGACCGAGCGGATGCGGCGGTTGCCGAGCTGGTCGATGTCGTCGGTCTGGCCGACGCCGACCGCAAGGCAGGTCATATAGTTGATCGACGCGAAGATGTCGTCGATGATGATGTGGTTCGGGATCAGGTCGTCGCGGCGGGCAGCGAGCATCTCCTTGAGCGCCGCTTCGTCGTCGCCGCAGGCCTCGAGGATCTCGCTGAGCACGGCATAGCGCACGCGCTCGTTGATGTTGCATTCGGCTTCCGCGTCGAAGGAAACGTACTTCTTGATGTCGACCATGCCGTTCGAGAGGACTTTCACTTCCTTCTCATCGACGGTGAGGTACGCGACGGTCACGCCGGCGTCGTCCATCTCCTCCGCCATCGCGCGCGTGACAACCACGCCGGCGTCGGCCATCATCTCGCCGGTCGAGGGGTTCACGACCGGGCGGGCAAGCGGGTGGCCCGCGATGCGGCCCGCAAGGTTCAGCTTCTTATTGTATTTGTAGCGGCCGACTCTCGACATATCGTACCGTCTCGGGTCGAAAAACAGGCCGTTCAGGTGCGACTGTGCGCTCTCGATCGTGGGCGGCTCGCTCGGGCGCAGCTTTCTGTAAACCTCGAAAAGGCCCTCTTCCATTGTGTGGGTGGTATCCTTCTCGATCGTCGCGAGGATACGCTCGTCCTCGCCGAAATAGGCCTTGATCTCCTCGTCCGTGCCCATGCCCAGTGCGCGGATAAAGGCCGTGATCGGGATCTTTCTGTTCTTATCGATGCGCACATAGAGCACGTCGTTGACGTCGTTTTCGTATTCGAGCCATGCGCCGCGGTTCGGAATGACGGTGGAGGAGAAGAGCTGCTTGCCCGTTTTGTCGTACTCCATCTTGTAGTAGACGCCCGGGGAGCGGACAAGCTGGGAAACGATGACGCGCTCGGCGCCGTTGATCACGAACGTGCCGGAAGGGGTCATCAGGGGGAAATCGCCCATGAAAACCTCGGACTCCTTGATTTCACCCGTTTCCTTATTGAGGAGGCGCGCAGTCACGCGCAGCGCCGCGGCAAACGTGGCGTCGCGTTCCTTACACTCGGCGACCGTGTAATTGGGTTTTTCGTCGAGCTTGTAGTTCACAAAGTCCAGCACGAGATTCCCGTTGAAATCCGTGATGCCGGACACATCGTTGAACACCTCGCGCAGGCCCTCCTTGAGGAACCAATCGTAGGAATTCTTCTGGATCTCGATCAGGTTCGGCATGTCGAGAACCTCGTTGATGTGTGCGAAGCTCATGCGCGTGTTTTTGCCAAGCTGTACCGGCTTAACATTCACCATTGACTCAACCACTCCATTCATAGATTTTGGCCCATGTTCTTAAGACAAAATAGCTTAAAAACGCTGAAAAAAATATCCGTTCATGTGGAAATTTCAGATTTTGCTTGATTCTTTGCGGATTATATGTTATAATGCGCTAAAGAAAGCGAAATCGCATATCTATCCATGATGATACATTATAATATAGTACACCATATTGTATGGATTGTCAAGCATTTCCCATCGATTTTTTCCGTATTTCGGTATAAAAAGCGCGAGGCTGCACAGAGGTATCTGTGCAGCCTTTTTTGTGCCCGACGCTTCAGACCGGTCTTTCCCGGCACACCGGCGGGCAACCCCAAAACGTGCAGTCTGCCGCCCCGATAAGCCGTGTCTATACGCGCGGCATGTCCGGGCGGCAGATACGCACCGGAAATTCCTCCCGGCGAAAAAAGCTGCCGTTTTCAGCGGCAGCCAATTCTTTCTGAAAGAATGCGGTCTATTTTTCGGCCTGTTCCTCCTCGTCGCAAGAGCAGATCGAATCGAATGTATACGAATCGAGCCGGTCGCGCACGAGCTTCGAGATCTCGCTGTAGATGCTGTGCAGCCGGCAGTCCGTGCGGTGGCAGCTGTAGCTCTCGCCCTGACAGCGGGAAAGCATGTACGGCCCCTCCACCGCCTCGATCACGCGGCGCAGCGTAATCTCCTGCGGCGGCTGCGCGAGCCTGTAGCCGCCCTTCGCGCCCTTATAGGAGCAGACGATGCCGTCCGCCACCAGCGTGCGCAGAATCTTCAGCGTAAAGCGCAGCGTCACATTCGTTTTTTCCGCTATGGTCTTGGCATCGACCCGCTCCGCGTGCATCGCGAGAAACTCGACGATGCGCACGGCGTAATCCGCCTCCAGCGTCATATGCATAACAAAGCGTCCTTTCCGGCTCAGTCGAGAAAATCCTTCAGCTTCTTGCTGCGGCTCGGGTGGCGCAGCTTTCTGA
The DNA here is from genome assembly GCA_900549945.1 of uncultured Oscillospiraceae bacterium. Lineage (GTDB taxonomy): Bacteria > Bacillota > Clostridia > Oscillospirales > Acutalibacteraceae > Hominenteromicrobium. The sequence goes on along the minus strand of URQJ01000037.1, from coordinate 7,599 downwards.
GCGCTTTCGCCTCGATCTGGCGGATGCGCTCGCGCGTGACGTTGAACTCCTTGCCGACCTCCTCGAGCGTGCGGCTTCTGCCGTCCTCAAGGCCGAAGCGCAGGCGCAGCACCTTTTCCTCGCGCGGCGTCAGCGAATCGAGCACGTCGCCGAGCGTTTCGCGCAAAAGCGTGTGCGAGGCCGCGTCTGCCGGGGCGGGCGCCTCGTCGTCCGGGATGAAGTCACCGAGGTGGCTGTCCTCCTCCTCGCCGATCGGCGTCTCGAGCGAAACCGGCTCCTGCGCAACGCGCATGATCTCGCGCACCTTATCCACCGGCATGTCAAGCTCCTCGGAGATCTCGTCCGCCGTCGGCTCGTGGCCCGTCGTGTGCAGAAGCTGGCTCGAGACCTTCTTCACCTTGTTGATCGTCTCGACCATGTGCACCGGGATGCGGATCGTACGCGCCTGATCGGCGATTGCGCGGGTGATCGCCTGCCGGATCCACCACGTCGCGTAGGTGGAAAACTTAAAGCCCTTCGTGTAGTCGAACTTCTCTACGGCCTTGATCAGGCCGAGGTTGCCCTCTTGAATCAGGTCGAGGAACTGCATGCCGCGGCCGAGGTAGCGCTTCGCGATGCTGACGACGAGGCGCAGGTTCGCCTCTGAAAGGCGCTTCTTCGCGGCCTCGTTGCCGTCCTTGATCGCGATGGCGAGGCGCACCTCCTCCTCCGAGGTCAGAAGCGGGACGCGGCCGATCTCCTTGAGATACACCTTGACAGGATCGTCGATCGCGACGCCCTCCATGCTGACGCCGCTCTCGTATTCCGCGGTCTCGTTCGCGACCTTCGTCAGATCCACGTCGTCGATCTGGATGTCGCCGAAATCCTCGATGATCTCGACGCCGTGCGATTCGAGCGTATCGTAAAATTTTTCGATGTGCTCCGGGTCGAAATCAAGCTCGCCGAGCGCGTCGAGAATCTCCTTCGTGGTGAGCTGCCCCTTGCTCTTGCCGAGCTCGATCAGCTCGCGGATGACGGATTTCTTATCCTGTGCTGCCATACTGTTTACCAAACCTTTCCTGAATTTTCCCTTATTCCTTCCGATCGGTCGATCGACTTGCTTTCCATCTATTTTTTCTGCCTGCGCAGCGCCTCAAACTGCGCCTGCAGCTGCGCGGGGTCGCTCGCGCGGATCGCCTCCGCATCCGAAAGCCCGCCCTCGCTCAGAATGATCTGCACAAAGCGCTCGGCGTCCTCCGCCGTCGTGCCGCTGCTTTCGCGGAGGATCGCGGCGACGCGCCCCATCTCGTCCGGCGTGCATTCCGCCGAAAAATCGCTGATTCCCGGCGCGTTTGCGGTTTCTCCGTTTATAATCTTTCCCAAGAGGCTCTGATATAACCGGCGGTTGAAGCCGGTCACAAACTTTTCCGGCGGCAGCTTTTCCCGAAGTGATGCCGCAAGCTCGTTGTGCGCGAACAGGCACGCAATCAAGCGCTCCTCCGCGTTCGCGACGCGCACGTGCCTCCGCTTCTCGGGGTTGATCTCGTCCCGCCGCGCGGAAAGCGCCTCGGTCGTCTCCCGAAGCTGCCGCTTCTGGGCGGCGCGGCTTTCCTGCCGCATACTGCGCTTCATCTGCGTGAGGATCGCGTTTTTATCGACGCCGAGCTCCTCCGAAAGCCGGCCGACGTACACGTCGCGCTCGATCGCATTGTCGAGCCGTGCGAGCACGTTCACGGCCTCCATCAGGTACTGCACCTTGCCGTCGCCGCTCTCGAGGTCGAAGCCGCTTTTGAGCCTGTCGAGCCGGTATTCGACGTCGCTGCCGCAGTCCTCTATGAGCTTTCTGAAGCGCGCCGCGCCCTCCTCGCCGTAGCTGTTGATGAACTCGTCCGGGTCCTTGTTGCCCGGCACCGCCATCACGCGCACAAGAAGACCCGCGCCGCGCAGAATCGGAATCGCGCGCTGCGCAGCCTTCTGCCCCGCCTCGTCGGAATCGTAGCAGATGATGACTTCCTTCGCGTAGCGGGCCATCACGCGCGCCTGCTCCGCCGTCAGCGATGTGCCGAGCGAGGCGATCGCGTTTTCAAAGCCGGCCTTGTGCAGCGAGATCACGTCCATATAGCCCTCGGCCAGAATCAGCCGGCCGTTGTCGAGCGCATTTTTCGCGAAATTCATCGCGAACAGACCGCTGCTCTTGTGGTAGACCGGCGTATCCGAGGTGTTGATGTACTTCGGCTTCTCGTCGGTGAGGATGCGCCCGCCGAATGCGACAACGTTGCCGCGCAGGTCGATGATCGGGAACATCACGCGGCTGTGGAAGCGGTCCATCGCGCGGCCCGAGCGCGTCTGCACCGCGACATTCGCCTGAATCAGCTCGCTTTCTGCATATCCCTTCGCGCGCAGGTGGTTGACGAGCGCAAAGCGGCTTTCCGGCGCCCACCCAAGCCCGAAATGGCGGATCATCTGCATCGGCAGCCGGCGGCGCGCGAAGTAGTCGAGCCCCGGCTTGCCCTCGGGCTTTAAAAGCGACGCATGAAAGAAACGCGCCGATTCGCGGTTGATCTCCAGCACGCGCTGCCGCAGGCGGGACATCGAATCGTCCACGCCCTGCTCCGGCACCTGCAAGCCTGCCCGCTGGGCGAGCAGCTTGACCGCCTCAATGTAGTCGAGATTTTCGATCTTGCGGATAAACGTGATCACGTCGCCGCCCGCGCCGCAGCCGAAGCAGTAGAACGATCCGTTTTCCGTATACACATTGAACGACGGGGATTTCTCGTTGTGAAACGGGCAGAGCCCCACCATGTTTTTCCCGCGCCGCTTCAGATTGACATACGAGGAAATGATGTCCACGATGTCCGAGCGGGATTTGAGATCCTGCATAAATGCCTCAGGCAGTGCCAAACCACCGCCTCCTTTCAAAACACCCTCAGACCGGCGTACCCCAGGCCTTCGGGATAAAGAGATTGCTGTAAAGATCGACGGCAAAGCGGTCCGTCATGCCGGCGATGTAGTCGCACGCCGCCTGCTCTCTTCCGTCCGCCTCCGCGATGTCCCGCATGCTTTCGGGCAGGCGGTCCGGGTGGCGCACATAGTAGCAGAACAAGCTCTCGATCAAATGCGGCACCTTTTTCTCCTCGCGCTTCGCGTAGTCGTTCAGGTAAACCGATTCGTACATGTAGACGTGCAGCGCCTCATACGCCGCGAGCACGTCCGCATCCATGCCGACGACGCCGGCCAGGCTGTTTTCGATCAGCGACGTGACCATCGTCGTGATGCGCTTGTTCTTCGTGTCGCCGAGCACCGCGGTGATGTCCCGCGGGATGTCCGCCTCCCGGATCACGCCCGCGCGGATCGCGTCGTCGATGTCATGGTTCATGTAGGCGATCTTGTCCGCCCAGCGGATGATGCGCCCTTCCATCGTCACGGCCTCCCGCCCCGCCGTGTGGCAGCGGATGCCGTCGCGCACCTCAAAGGTGAGGTTCAGGCCGCGGCCGTCGTTCTCAAGCCTCTCCACCACGCGCACACTCTGCTCGTAGTGGCGGAAGCCGCCGGGCATCAGGGTGTTCAAAGCCCGCTCGCCCGCATGGCCGAATGGCGTGTGCCCGAGGTCGTGTCCGAGCGCCACCGCCTCCGTCAGGTCCTCGTTGAGCCTGAGCGCCCGGGCGATCGTCCGCGCGATCTGCGAAACCTCGAGCGTGTGCGTCAGGCGCGTGCGGTAATGGTCGCCCTCCGGCGAGAGGAACACCTGCGTCTTATGCTTCAGCCGGCGGAACGCCTTGCAGTGGATAACCCGGTCGCGGTCGCGCTGGTACGGCGTGCGGATCGCGCACGCCGCCGTTTCGCGCACCCTGCCGCGCGTGTTCTCGGAAAGCGCCGCATAGGGCGAGAGCGTCTCCCGCTCGATGCGCTGCGTCTCCTCGCGAATGCTCAGTGCCTGCTTCTCCATGGGCAATCCCTCCCTGCATCGTCGAACTGTGTGTTACGGAAACAAAAGATGTGCCAGATGCCGCCCGTCGGCGCCTCCTTCCAGAAGGCCCTCCAGACAGTAGTGGCAGTAGCACACGACGGTGTCCGTCGCAAAGCCTTTGCAGTAGTCGCGCATGATCGCGACCTGTTCCTCCTTGCTGTGCGGCCGGAATTTTCCGCCCGCCTGTTCAATATAGTGTTTCGGTGCAAACGCCGGGTTCTTCGCCGGCTGCTCTCGGTAGAGCGTGCTCCCGCAGAATTCCGTCTGTCCATGGTTTTCCGGCAGCTCCGCATACCGGATATTCATCTTGTGCAGGAGGCTGCGCACAGCTGCCTGCTCCGCCGCACGTTCGCGCGTGCGCCAGCAATCCTGCACGGTAACCTGCATGCCGCCGTAATCCGGAAAGGCAAAGCCTTCATCCCGGTCGATCAGCTCCCAAAGGGAAACGACATGGATGCCGGGATGCTGCTCGTCCGCGATGTTCGTGCAGTTGTGGCAAATCGAGTACACGGTGTCGCCCGGGCGGAGCGCCGCCGAATCCGGCAGGCTTTTCCATACCGCCCGCGCCGTATCGTCCGGGATGCGCTCCGTATTCTGCTGTACTCTGAAATTGGGGATACAGCAGCGGACGGTTTCGATATCCCCGCGGTCCTTTATGTATCGCTGTACCTTCAGACTGGTTTCCGGGAAACGCGCTGTGAAAAGACAGCTCGCAATATAATACTTCCGCCCGGAAGAAACTGCACATTTTTCCATCGCCCAGACCTCCATCTGGTAAAGTAAGAGCAAAAAGCACCCTTCATTATAATTTATACGCCGCAAACGTCAAAATTACTTCCTTATTCGAGAAATTCAAAATATTTTTTTCCGGTTTCCGCCGCTTTGACCTGTCCGTTCGTCGCATCGGCGAGCTTTTTGCCAAAGCCCGGGTAATCCTCCGGCGCCATGTGGAAGCGCAGCGCCACCTTTTCCTCAAACACCGTGCCGTCCATCACGCCGCCGCACTCGGGCACGAGCGCCGCCGCGCGCCCGTACTGCCCGTAGTCGCAGAGGACCTCAAGCATCAGGCATTCGCGCATCGTCACGATGCCCGCCGCCTGCAAGGCGATCGATGCCGTGTGCGAATAAGCCCGTACGAGCCCGCCGCCGCCGAGCAGAATGCCGCCGAAGTAGCGCGTCGCGACGACGACCACGTCGGTCACGCCGCTTTTCTGCAACACGTCGAGCACCGGGATGCCCGCGGTGCCCTGCGGCTCTCCGTCGTCCGAATAGCGCATCACGCCGCCGTCGCGCAGAATGTAGGCGTATACGTTGTGCGAAGCATCCCAGTGCTTCGATTTTTTCTCAGCGATAAAGGCCAGCGCCTCCGCCTCGGTCGAGACGGGCCTCGCATAGCCGATAAACCGCGAGCGCTTTTCGACGAAATCGTCCTGCGCCTCCTGCAAAACCGTTTTGTACTGTGCCATAGCCGCACCCTCCTCACGCGCCCGTTTCCGAACAAAAAACAGGCGATGCCGCAAAGCACCGCCCAAACCGAACCGTATAAATAATTACTTCGTGATACCGTAGCGCTTTTTGAACATGTCAACGCGGCCGCTCGTATCAACCAGCTTCTGCTTGCCCGTGTAGAACGGATGGCACTTGGAGCAAATTTCAACGCGGATGTCCTTCTTCGTGGAACGCGTATGAATCACATTGCCGCATGCGCAGGTAATGGTCGTATCCTGATAGTCCGGATGAATATTTTTCATATCTGTCACCTCTTTCGGTTGATCTCTGCGGTTATTAAGTTAACACTTAAACATAGCATTGATAATGTTAGCACAAAAGCGTGGAAATTGCAAGGTTTTTTTGAAAAAACTTTTTTATCCGCCCGCGTCTTTTTCAAGCAGCACGCGCAGCATCCGCTCCGGACTTTCGAGGAACCGGCGCGTGACCTCGAAGTGCTCCGTCTCCCGGTATGGCACCGCAGAAATCCCCGCTCTGGTGATCTCCAGCACCTCTGCGCCCGGAAATGCCATGAGAATCGGCGAATGTGTCGAGATAATAAACTGCGAGCCCGTTTCGAGCAGGCGGTCGATCTCCCCCATCAGTGTCAAAAGCCGCATCGGGGAAAGCGCGGCCTCCGGCTCGTCGAGCAGGTAGAGCCCGTGCCCGCGGAAACGATTCTGCACGAGCGCAAGAAAACTCTCGCCGTGCGATTTCTCGTGCAGCGAGCCGCCGTAGCTGCTGGAAATCCTCTCGTCTCCGAGCGCGTCGAGGTAGCTCGCGGCGTTGTAAAAGCTCTCCGCCCGCAGGAAGAAGCCGTCCTTCGGGTAAGCCGACCGCACAACGGTCAGCGCCGCGCCGAGTTCAGAATGCGTCTCGCGCGTCGAAAAGCTGAAGTTCCTTGAGCCGCCCTCGGGGTTGAAGCCGCAGGCCACCGCAACCGCCTCTAAAAGCGTCGATTTTCCGGCACCGTTTTCGCCGACGAGAAACGTCACACCGCTGTTAAACTCCAGACGGCCGGCCGTTTCCAGATAGCGGACCGCCGGTACATTGTGCAGATAGGAATCCGCTGCAAGCTCGCCGGTCAGTTCGATGCGCCGCACAAATCTGCGTTCCATCCGTCGCCCCTCCTCAGCCGGCGTATTCGACGTACTCCTCAAGGCACATCGAAAGCCGGCGCATCGCCGCGGCGTTTTCCGGCCCGACGTAGCGCAGCACGAGGTCGTTCTGCCCGACGCCCGTGTAATCCGCCTTATCCGCCGGGTAACGGAACACAAAGCCGTATTTCCCCATGCTGCTTTGCAGCCAGCTATACGCCGCCGAGCCCGCAAAGCCGCCCGCGTCCTCTTCCTGCGTCGTGTATCGGAGCGTCACGCACAGGCCGGTCTGCATGTCCGATTCCCCGGGCGCCGGGGCCGTGCGCCGCGCGTCCTCGCGCGCCATGACCTTGGTCGATCCGGCCTCCACGAGCGCTTCGACCTGCGCCGCATAAAGCGCCGCCTGCGCCTCGTAGGAGACAAAGCCCGCGGAAAATTCCAGCTCGATCCCGGCCTCATGCGCCTTTTCGGCGAGCATCGAAAGCGCCGGTGCAATCCGCGCATCCACCTCCACACCAGCCGCCTCAGCCAGAACCGGCGCGAAGTCACTCTCCGCCGGATTCTCCTCGTTGATGACGAACAGATTAAAGTCGTCTCCGTAGAGCGGCAGACCGGTCTCTTCGTCGTATCCCAGAGGCTGCTCCAAAGCGCTCTCCCCCTCGGCCGGCGCATCGCTCTCCGCCATGGCGGCCGGCGAGGGCTCCAGCGCCTTTAAGGCAGAGGGGATCACCCACGTGAGCAGCACCGCCGCAGCCGCGGCCGCCAGAAGAAGCGCGAGCAGAACGCCGATGATCCGCTTCGTCAGCGCGATCTGCCGCACGCGCGCGTAGTCCGGCTTATAGATCGACCTGCGCCTGCGCCGCCGAATGGGAGGCCTCTTGCGCGCGCAGCGCGTATTCCTGTTCCTCTGCTCCATGCCCGCTCCTCTCCGGCGGCCTGCGCCGCCCTGCCTTTCCGATACCTTCTATTATACGGACGGCCCGGAAAAAAGCAAGCCCCGCCGGGCGCGCACAGCAAAATTCAGCGCCCGCGTCCCGTCACGGCAGGCGGCGCACCGGCAGGCGCAGC
>URQJ01000036.1 GCA_900549945.1 uncultured Oscillospiraceae bacterium | reverse complement strand
GGCGGATCGGGTCGAAATCCCCCTTCTTTTCGAGCGCAAGCCGCCCCGCGACCAGCTCCGCCATATAGACGCCGATCGCCGGCGCGCTCGTGAGGCCGGGCGATTCGATGCCGGCCGCGTCGAAAAAGCCTTCGGCGCTCTCTTCCAGAATGAAGTCGCCGCGGTCGCCGTGGGCGCGCAGGCCGGAAAACGACGTGATGATCTGCCGCGCCGGAATATTCTTCACACTGCGCGCGGCCGTTTCCAAAACGAAGTCCAGTCCGGCGCGCGTCGTCGCGGTGAACTCCCTGTCCTCGAGGTCCGAGGCCGTCGGGCCGAGCAGCAGGTTGCCGTGCACGGTCGGCGTGACGAGGATGCCCTTGCCGAGTTTCGACGGCATCTGGAAGATCGTTCTGGAGACGAGGCCCCCCGCCGTCTTGTCGCACAGGCAGTATTCGCCGGCGCGCGGGGCAATCGAAAACGCGTGCGGCAGCGCCATGTCGTGCACCGCGTCCGCGTAGACGCCCGCCGCGTTGACGACGGCGCGCGCCTCGACCAGGCCCTTCTCCGTTTCAATGCAATAGTGGTCCCCCGCGCGGCGGATCGCCGTCACGCCGCTTTCAAAGCGGAATTCCGCGCCGTTCACCGCCGCGTTTTCGGCAAAGCCAAGCGTCAGCTCAAACGGGCAGATAATGCCCGAGGACGGGCAGTAAAGCGCCGCGCAGACCGCGTCCGACAGATTCGGCTCCATCGCCCGCGCTTCTTCCCCGGTGAGGATTTGAAGCCCCTCGACGCCGTTTTGCACGCCGCGCTCGTAAAGCGCCTGCAAGCCCGGGCGCTCGCCCTCGTCGAAGCAGAGCACCAGCGCGCCGTTTCGCTTGAACGGCACGTCGAGCTCCTCTGCGACCTGCGTCATCATCGCGCTGCCGCGCACGTTCATCTCTGCTTTCAGCGTGCCGTTTGCCGCGTCGAAGCCGCCGTGCACGATCGCGCTGTTCGCCTTCGACGTGCCGGTGCAGACGTCCTCGCCCCGCTCCAGCACGCAGAGCCTCGCCTTGTAGCGCGAGAGCTCCCGCGCGATTGCGCAGCCCGTAACGCCGGCGCCGATCACCGCTACATCATACATACTCTCTCATCCTTTCCTACAACTCCGAAATAAACACTGAACCGCCCGTGGGGATTCCACTCCATTTTAGCACAGTATAGAATGACTTTCAATTAAATTGCCAAAAAAGACTTGACACAAATATAAAAATGAATCAAAATGGAAGATGTAGAAACCTGTGCGGACAAGTGCTTTTCCGCACGGCATGAAAGGATGGATTTTTTGTGGAATATTTGATCGGCGTAGATCTCGGCACAAGCGGCACTAAAACCGTTTTATTCGACGCAGAGGGCAGCGTTATCGCTTCGAAAACCATTGAATACCCGTTATATCAGGAGAAAAACGGCTGGGCGGAGCAGGATCCCCTCGACTGGTGGAACGCCGCGGCGGACACGATCCGCGCCGTCGTCACGGAAAGCGGCGTGAACAACGCGGACATCAAGGGCCTCGGCATCTCCGGCCAGATGCACGGCCTCGTCATGCTCGACCGGGACGGCGCCGTGCTGCGCCGCTCGATCATCTGGTGCGACCAGCGCACGGCGAAGGAGTGCGAGGAGATCACCGCGCGCGTCGGCGCAAAGCGGCTGATCGAGATCACCGCAAACCCGGCGCTCACGGGCTTCACGGCCTCGAAAATCCTCTGGGTACGCAATAACCAGCCGGAAATCTACGAGAAGTGCGCGCACATCCTCCTGCCGAAGGATTACGTGCGCTACATGCTGACCGGCGATTTCGCGACCGAGGTTTCGGACGCCTCGGGCATGCAGCTTCTCGACGTGCCGAACCGCTGCTGGAGCGACGAGGTGCTCGAAAAGCTCGAGATCGACAAGGCGCTGCTGCCGAAGGTCTATGAATCCCCCGAGGTCACGGGCGTGATCTCCGAGGAAGCCGCGAAGCGCACGGGCCTTATGCCCGGCACGATCGTGGTCGGCGGCGCGGGCGACAATGCAGCTGCGGCCGTGGGCACCGGCGTCGTCGAGGACGGCAAAGCGTTCACGACGATCGGCACCTCGGGCGTCGTTTTTGCACACACGGACAAGATCTCGATCGACCCAAAGGGCCGCGTGCACACGTTCTGCTGCGCGGTGCCGGGCGCATGGCACGTGATGGGCGTCACGCAGGGCGCGGGTCTCTCGCTCAAGTGGTTCCGCGACAACTTCTGCGCCGCCGAAAAGGAGGTCGCCGCCGGCATGGGCGTAGACCCGTACTACCTGATGGACCAGCAGGCCGCGCGCGCGCCGATCGGCTGCAACCGCCTGATTTACCTGCCGTATCTGATGGGCGAGCGCACGCCGCACCTTGACCCGGACTGCCGCGGCGCGTTCATCGGCCTTTCCGCGATTCACACGAAATACGACATGCTGCGCGCCGTGATGGAGGGTGTCACGTTCTCCCAGCGCGACAGTGTGGAAGTCCTGAAGGGCATGGGCGTTTCCATCGACGGCATGCTCGCCTGCGGCGGCGGCGGTACCTCGAAGCTGTGGCGGCAGATGCTTGCCGATACGTACAACTGCGCGGTGCGCACGGTCGTCTCGAAGGAGGGCCCGGCGCTCGGCGTTGCGATCCTCGCCGGCGTAGGCGCGGGGCTTTACCCCTCGGTGCAGGAGGGCTGCCGCCGCGTGATCCGCCTGAATGCGCCGCAGGACCCGATCGCGGAGAACGTGCCGAAGTACGAGGCCTTCTACCGCATGTACACGAAGCTGTACCCCGCTTTGAAGGACAGCTACAAGGCGCTCGCGGCGCTCTGATTTCGAATAAACACGCAGATTGTGCCGGAAGCGTTTGGCTTCCGGCACAATATTTATGCGTATTTGCAGGCACTGCTACAATATCTGCGAATTTTAAGAGAATTTGAAATTTTCTTAAAAAAAGGCTTGCATTTTTTTGAACGGTGTGGTATCATAACTAAGCCGTCAGATGAGGCGGCAACAAATAGTTGGTGTTGATTACAGCGAGGGTCCACCTGTTCCCATTCCGAACACAGAAGTTAAGCTCGTTTGTGCCGACGATACTTGGCTGGAAACGGCCCGGGACAATAGGTTGATGCCAACACTTAAAGCGGTCATCCAATAGGATGGTCGTTTTTTTATTTTCCGAAAACACAAGACGCCCGCAGCGGTGCGGGATAAACGCAGAACAGGGGGCAGGCTATGCACGCTTTGATGGGACATGTCCGCGCGGCGGCGGATAAATACGCGATGATCGAAGAGGGGGACCGCATCGCGGTCGGCGTTTCCGGCGGAAAAGATTCGCTCTACCTGCTGTACGCACTCGCCATGATGCGCCGCTACTACCCGAAGCGCTACGAGATCACAGCGCTGACGGCCGACCCGTGCTTCAGCGGCGCGGAAACAGACTACAGCGCCGTGGAGGCGCTGTGCAGGGAATGGGGCGTCGAGTACCGCATCCGCCGCACGAACCTCGGCAAGGTCATCTTTGAGGACCGCCGCGAGGAAAACCCGTGCAGCCTCTGCGCCCGGATGCGCCGCGGCATCCTGCACGATATGGCGAAGGACGCCGGCTGCGGAAAGATTGCGCTCGGCCACCACTTCGACGACGCGGTGCAGACCTTTCTGATGAACCTGCTGTACGGCGGCAAGATCGGCTGCTTTTCGCCGAAAAGTTACCTTTCGCGCAAGGATCTGTACCTGATCCGCCCGCTCGCGTTCTGCGCAGAGGCAGACATCCGCCGCGCTGTGAACAGGCTCGGGCTGCCCGTCGTCAAAAGCGGCTGCCCGGCCGACGGCGTGACTGCCCGACAGGATACCGCCGACCTGATCGCCGGCCTTGAAAAGCAATTTCCCGACCTAAAGCAGAAGGTGATGGGCGCCATGCAGCGTGCCGGTGTGGACGGCTGGTGATCACCCTTTGAGGCGGTATGGGTCGATATGCAGCATCAAAGCATTGCGGATAGAGTTCTCCGACCACGCGGCGAGACCGAACGCCGTGTACGCGCTGCACCGGTAAACCGACGCGCCGTACATGGAAAACACGATGTCCCGCGCGATCGGTTCTACCGGAATATCGGGCGAAAGCTCTCCGGCGGCGATGCCAGTCCTTCGAGAGATTCAGGTTATCACCCTCGACGCACGGAAAAAGCCGCCCCTACACGGAGGACCCGGTGTGGGAGCAGGAAGAAAATGCCGTTCTGGACCGCGAGAAAACGCCGGATTTCGCCGAAAAAATCGCAGCCATGCGCGCGGACGTCGTGGTCGATCTCAGCAGCTTCCGCCTCGCGGATACAAAAGCGATGGCCGAAGCGCTGCAAAAGGCCGGCTGCGCCGAGCACATGTACAAATTTTTCGGCAGGAAGCCGGACATCGGATTTCTGCCTTGGGACGAATGGTGCGCCTACACCGGGGACCCCGCGGAGACGGACGACACACGGCACCACATCGCCCGCCGCGGGTATTTCGACCTCGAAATGGAAAAACGCCTGCTCGGCTTCGAGCCGAAATGCACGGCCCCCGAGACGAGCGGCATCGCGGTGCAGAGCTATATCGGCCGCGGGCTCATCCGCGTCTGAACCGAAGCGCAGAGCCGCCGGTTTTTCCGGCGGTTTTTTCGCGCTCATTTCTATGCGCCCCGAAAATAAATAATCCGTAAGCCGCACAAAAAACATTGACAGAATGCGGCGTATGCCCTATAATCGGAACTAAACATAGAAATTATACTGAATTGGTAGACAATTCACACATAAAAATAAAAATGTATGGGAGCTGGGACGTGAAAATGAACGAAATTCTGGAACTAAAAGGTATTAAGAAGGCCTTCGGCGGCGTGCCGGTCTTAAACGGCATCGACCTCTCTGTGAAGCCGGGCGAATTTATCACGCTGCTCGGCTCCTCCGGCTGCGGCAAAACGACGACGCTTCGCATCATATCGGGCCTTGAAACGCCGGACAGCGGCACGGTGCTGCTCGAGGGCGCGGATGTGACCGGCACCGAGCCAGACAAGCGCGGCGTGCACACGGTTTTCCAGAATTATGCCCTTTTCCCGCATATGACGGTTGAGGCAAACATCGGCTACAGCCTGAAGATCCGCGGCGTGAAGAAGACGGAAATCAAATCGCGCGTGCGGGAAATGCTCGAGCTCGTGCAGCTCGAGGGCTTCGGCGGCCGCATGCCGGGCGAGCTTTCCGGCGGTCAGCGCCAGCGCGTGGCGATCGCCCGCAGCGTGATCGATTCCCCGAAGGTGCTCCTGCTCGACGAGCCGCTCGGCGCGCTCGACCTGCAGCTTCGGCGCATGATGCAGACGGAGCTCAAACGCCTGCAGAAAAAGCTCGGCATCACTTTCATCTACATCACGCACGATCAGGAGGAGGCCCTCAATATGTCCGACCGCATCGCCGTGATGCGAAACGGCCTCTTCGAACAGCTCGGCACGCCGAACGAGATCTACGACCGCCCGAAAACAGCCTATGTCGCGCGCTTCGTCGGCTCCGCGAATATCCTGACGCTCGGCGGCAAATGTCTCGCCGTGCGCAGCGAGGCGCTCGAGCTCAACCGCGGCGAATCCGGCCGCCTGACCGGCGTGATTCGCGAAAAGACCTTTTCGGGCGGCATGCTGCGCATCACCGTGGATACGGAATCATGCGGCGAGCTCGTCGCGAGCCGCCACGGCATCGATTCCCCGCTTGCGCCGGGCGAAACCGTCGGCATTTCGTGGGCGGAGGGCGCCGCCGTGGAGGTGGAGCCGTGAGAGGAAAGCCGCGCAGAAAACTGAAAAAGGAAGCGCTGATGCTGCTTCCGCTCTACCTGTTCACCTTGATTTTCATCGTCGGTCCGCTCGTCTACATGGTCGTGCTGAGCTTTTTGCAGCGCGCCGAAACTTGGGGCGTGACGAGCGAATTCACGCTGAAAAACTACCAAAATATCCTCGAGCCCGTCTATTTGCAGACCTTTGCCGAATCCTTTAAGCTCGCCGTCATCAGCACGCTGCTGATCATCCTGATCGGCTACCCGTTCGGCTATTTCATGGCGAAGCTGACCGCCAAGTGGAAAAAACGCACGATGATGCTGCTGATGATCCCGTTTTGGACCAGCTCGCTGATCCGCCTGTACGGCTGGATCATCATTTTCCGCGCGAACGGCGTTTTCGATAAGCTGCTGATGAGCCTCGGCATCACCGACGCGCCCTTAAAGCTCCTCTACACATACCCCGCCGTTGTGGTCGGCATGGTCTACGCACTGCTGCCGTTTATGATTTTCTCGGTCTATTCGAGCGCCGAAAAGCTCGACTGGAGCCTCATCGAGGCGGCGCGCGACCTCGGCGCCTCGCGCATCAAGGCGTTTTTCACGGTCACGCTGAAGCTGACGCTGCCCGGCCTGCTTTCCGGCGTCATCCTGACGTTCATCCCGTCTATGGGCCTGTTCTTCATCGCCGACATCCTCGGCGGCAACAAGGTCGTGCTCGTCGGCAGCCTGATTCAGGACCAGCTCATGAAGGCGCACAACTGGCCTTTTGCCGCGGCGCTCGCTGTGATTCTGACGGTTCTCACAAGCGTGATGATCGCCCTGTACAGGAAGATCTCCGGCGTGAAAGATCTCGAGGGCATTGTGTAAGCAGCGCAGAAAGGCATGGGAAACGCATTGAAAAACAGAACACATCTTCCGAATATTTATCTCGGTGTGATTTTGCTTCTGATGTACGTGCCGATCGTGCTCGTCATCATCTACTCCTTCAACGAAAGCAAGATCAGCTCCGTGTGGGACGGCTTCTCGCTCAAATGGTATGCGGAGCTGTTCCGCGACCGCTCGCTCTTTGAAGCGCTTTTAAACAGCATTATCCTCGGCGTCTCGTCCTCCCTCGCGGCGGCTGTCATCGGCACGCTCGGCGCGGTCGGCTCCGCAAAGGTCGAACTCAAGGGAAAGGGCGTTATGGAATACATCGCCACGCTGCCGATCATGATCCCGGAGATCATTCTGGGCATGGTATTCATGGTATTCTTTTCGCTGATCGGCCTGCCTTTTGGCATGACGACGCTGATCATCGCGCACACGGCTTTCTGCATCCCGTATGTTTTCATGCTTGTCAAGGCGCGGCTGGTCGGCATGGACAAAAGCCTTGAGGAGGCCGCGCTAGACCTCGGCGCCTCCAAAATGCGCGCCTTTTTCGACATCGTGCTGCCGCTCATCGCGCCGGCCATCGCCTCAGGCATGCTGCTCGCCTTTGCCATGAGCTTCGACGACGTGATCATCAGCGTATTCGTGACCGGCGTCGATTCCAACACGCTGCCGATCAAAATTTACTCACAGCTCAAAACCGGCGTAACGCCGAAGATCAACGCGCTCTGTACGCTGATGTTCGGCATAACCATTTTGCTCTGCGGCCTCTCCCTGCTGATCGGCCGGGAGAAAAAGCCGAAAAAACTACAATCCGAATACAAGGAAGGGAATTGAAATGAAAAAGCTACTCGCATCCATTCTGGCTCTTGCGCTGCTCGTCGCCTCCTTTGCAGCCTGTGCGGACGGCAGCGCCGAAGGCGGCGCATCTGCGGCGGACGGCGGCTCCGACGAGCTTGTGCTCTACACATGGGAGGCCATGTTCCCGCAGGATGTGCTCGACGCCTTTGAGGCGGAGACCGGCATCAAGGTCAATTACGTGAACTTTGACACCGATGAAACGATGCTCGCAAAGCTCGAGGCGGCCGAGGGCGGCGATTACGACATCGTCGTGGCCGACGACTACATCATCGAGACGGCGATCGCCGAGGGCCTCGTCACAGAGCTCGACAAGACGAAGCTGCCGTCGTTCGGCAACATCAACCCGGTCTATCAGGGCCAGTTCTTCGACCCCGAAAACAAGTATACCGCGCCGTACGGCTCCGGTGTGCAGACGATCGTCTATGACCCGAGCGCCGTGGACATTGAAATTCAGGGCTATGCGGATCTGTGGGACCCGTCGCTCGCCTCGAATATCGGCATCACGAGCAATTTCCGCGTGATGAACGGCATGGCGCTCAAAGTGATGGGCGAGAGCTACAACACCGAGGACACCGCTGTCATTGAAGAGGCGGGCAAGAAGATGCTTGAGCTCGCGCCGAACATCCGCTTGATCAAGGACGACAATATTCAGGACGACCTGCTTTCCGGCGAGATCGGCGCGGCGGTCATGTACACCTCGCAGGTCACAATGGCCATGCTCGCGAACCCGGAGCTAAAGGTCGTTTACCCGGAGGAGGGCATCGGCTTTGGCGTGATGGGCATGTTCATTCCGAGCAAGGCGCCGCACAGTGACGCGGCCTACAAGTTCATGGAGTACATCCTCGACCCCGAAGTGGCTGCCCAGTGCTTCGAGTACATCGGCTACTACTGCACGAACAGCGCCGCGGAGGAATACATCAATGAGGAATACAAGTCGTTCCTGACGCTGCCCGAGGATTTCAGCGGCAGCACCGAGATGATCGAGAACGTTTCCGCCGAGGCCGAGGAGGCACACACAAAGATCTGGACCGAATTCAAAACCGCAACCGGAAACTGATTTCAATAAAAAATAATGAAAAGGGCGGAAAAACCGCCCTTTTTGTCTTGCTTTCTGCCGCATAGTATTGTATACTGGAAAAGTATAGAATGCACCTGCGGAATATTTCTTTATGCAGGCGCCAAACTGAAGGTAAATCCATTTCGTTATAGAAAGGAAAATGATCATGGAAATCACGAAAAAGACCACAATGGGCGAAATGCTCGATTACGACCGCGGTATCGCATACGTTCTGATGCAGTCCGGCATGCACTGCGTCGGCTGCCCGTCCTCCATCCACGAATCCCTCGAGGACGCATGTGCCGTCCACGGCCTCAACGTCGACGAGGTTTTCGCTTCAATTCAGGAGTACCTCAACAGCAAAAAGGCGTAACAGCCCACAAACCGAAAAGAGGACAGCCGCGGCTGTCCTCTTTTTATAATTTCATATCTTCATCGGATTCAGTATAAATTGCTATATCCTGAATTTCACATTGTAAAATCCTGCACAAATCATTAATTGTCACTGTACTTATAGGACTGTTTTTTCTCAATCTGTGAATTGTTGAATTTGATATATGATGCTTTGTAATAAGCGTGTAGGTTGTCTCCTTAGAATTACGTAACGTTCTCCAACTGTCTTTGTCTCGGTGGGTGCGGTTCACCGGAAAAAGACATTATCGGTACATGGGAAAACTCTACATCTAGACCGAGTTCTATGGCTTTGTACGGTGAATTTTTTCCGTCTGAAATAGAATTCTTTGAAGATGGTATTTTAACGGACTATTCCATGGATGGTCCTGCGGACGGAAATTATTCGCTGTCTGATAATCGTCTAAAAATCACAGTGAACTATTCCGCGTTGACATCCTACTCATGGAATTACGATTGTGAAATTCACGGTGGAACAATGAAGCTGACTTCAAGTGAAGGAAATACTGTCGAATACGAAAAAGTACATTAAGATAATTTAAGTGCAAAAAAATGGCTGTGACACAAATTCTACCCGTATCACAGCCATTTTATTTTTCTTAAGATTATTTGAGAGTTTAAGGCTTTAGAAGAAATTTTTGCTGAAATATATTAAACTGTATAGGGGACGTCATCAAACCCCCTCTGCCGAAAAAGCAGGCCGGCGGGCAGCCTCTGAAAAGGAAGCTGCCCGCCGGCTTTTATACTTGTTTAGTAATTCTTCGAACCGTTTACAGCGTGTAGGTGACGTCGCCGAGCGCCGCGTTGACGGTCAGCAGCGTGCCGAGCTCGTGCGCCTCGGCCGCCGCGCCCGTGAGGTTCGAAACGGACTTCACATTGCGCAGCAGAACCTTGAGGTTCTCGGCCTTGCCGTCGAAGCTGATCGTGACCTTGCCGTTTTCGTTCTTCGCGCAGACGGAGAGCAGATCGCCGCCCTTGCTGTCCGTGATCTTCGCAGAGGCCTTGTCCGAAAGCTCAAACACATGCAGCGTCAGATCCTTGCCGAAGTCATAGTCCGGCTCCTGGTTGTTCGCGCCGATCGCGATGATCGAATTCTCGCGGGCCAGCAGCGGCAGGGAGAAGAAGTCGTAGTTTTCGCGCATCCAGCGGCCGCCGATCTTCGTCTCGTTCGAGAGCAGGTGCGTCCACTTGCCGTCCGGCAGGTAGTACGTCACGTCGCCGTCCTTCGTGAACACCGGCGCGACCAGCAGGCTGTCGCCGAGCATGTACTGGCGGTCGAGATCCTCGCAGGCGATGTCGCCCGGGAATTCGAGCACCATGGCGCGCATCGTCGGCACGCCGGTCTTGTGCGTGTTGACGGCCGCGGAGAACATGTACGGCATCAGCGTGCACTTGAGCTCGGAGAACTTCTTGACGACCGCGACGGATTCCTCACCGTTCTGCTCGCCTTCCTTGCTGAACAGCCACGGCACACGGTAGGAGTTGGAGCCGTGGAGTCTCGAATGCGTGGAGAGCAGGCCGAACGCCGCCCAGCGCTTGTAGACGTCCGCCGGCGCCGTGCCCTCGAAGCCGCTCATATCGTGGCTCCAGAAGCCGAAGCCGGAGAGGCACAGCGAGAGGCCGCCGCGCAGGGATTCAGACATGGAGGCGTAGTTCGAAGAGCAGTCACCGCCCCAGTGCACCGGGAACTTCTGGCCGCCGACCGTCGCGCTGCGCGCGAAGAGGCAGGCCTCGTTCTTGCCCTTATATTCCTCGAGCAGGTCGAAAACGCACTTGTTGTAGAGGTAGGTGTAGTAGTTGTGCATGCGGAGCGGGTCGCTGCCGTCGTGGTAGACGACGTCGACCGGGATTCTCTCGCCGAAATCGGTCTTGAAGCAATCGACGCCCTGATCGAGCAGCCTTCTGAGCTTCGACTGATACCATGCGCAGGCGTCCGGGTTCGTGAAGTCCACAAGACCCATGCCGGCCTGCCACAGGTCCCCCTGCCAGACGTCGCCGTTCGGCTTCTTCAGAAGGTAACCGAGCTCCTTTGCTTCCTTGAACAGCGGAGATTTCTGGCCGATGTAGGAGTTGATCCACACGCAGATCTTGAGGTTCTTTTCCTTCTTCATGACCTCGAGCTGGTGGTCGATGTCCGGGAACATCGCCTGATCCCAATCGAAGTTGCACCACTCGTTCTCCTTCATCCAGTAGCAGTCGAAGTGGAAAACGTGCAGCGGAATCTTGCGCTCCTGCATGCCGTTGACAAACTCCATGACGGTCTCCTCGTCGTACTTCGTCGTAAAGGAGGAGGTAAGCCACAGGCCGAACGTCCATGCCGGCGGCAGCGCGGGCTTGCCGGAAAGGTTCGTGTAGTTTTCAAGAACGTGCTTCATATCTGCGCCGCCGACAACCATGAAGTCGATCTTCTCGCCCGGCACGGAGAACTGCACGCGCGTGACCTGCTCGGAGCAGATCTCATAGGAGACCGGACCCGGGTCGTTGACAAGCACGCCGTAGTTGCGGTTCGTCACATAGAACGGGATGCTCTTGTAGGAAATTTCAGAGCAGGTGCCGCCGTCCTCATTCCACGTCTCGACGCTCTGGCCGTTCTTGATGAACGGGGTGAAGCGCTCGCCGAGACCGTAGACCTTCTCGCCGATGTCGAGATCCATCTGAACGCGCATAAAGCTGTTCGCGCGGATATCCGGGCTTTTGTCGCCGGCGAGGCCGAGCTCCATCTGGTCGGTCAAATAGCGGTCGTTTTCGGTTTTGATTGTGCTGATCATCGCGTTGCCGAAGCGGTTGCCGACGCTCGTCAGCTTCTTGTCCTTGTAGTAATATGTAAAGTCGCAGGGGTTCTTCGTGATGACGAGCTTCGTGTCGCCGCTCTTGATCGAAACCTGCTTCTCATTGTTCTCTACCTCGAGCGCGCAGTGCAGGTCGTTCAGCTCGAACGCCGGCATCTTCTGGTTGCTGCCCATGAAGTGGTTTGCCTCCACGCGGATGATATCCGGCTGGGGGGAGGAAACGAACATTTCAAGCACCGGGCCGCCCATAGCGCGCATGTCCATCGCATACGGAACCGTGTACAGATACACGCGGTCGCTCTCCACTTTGACTTCTCTGACCTGCACCGCGTCGGCATTTGTGACGCCGTGACGGTTTACCCAGTAGCCTTTTGTAAATTTCATAAGCTCACTGCCTTTCCAAAAAAATTGCAAAATTCCGAGATTTATACTTGCGCTTTTCCCGCAAGTGCTCTATGATAAGTATAACCGCTAAAGCAAACAAAGTCTACCGTAAATTTACCTAATTTTATAACGATTTTGACACACAGCAAATCGAAGGGTGGTGTTTGAGATCAACACAAACGAATTTAAAAACATGAAGGAATCGCGCCGGCACGGCGACGAGCTGCTGCCGATCGTCCAGTACTGCATCGGCCCGGAGGACGGCTTTTCTTCGGTAGACTGCCACTGGCACAGCGAAATGGAGCTTTTCCGCGTAATGCACGGCACAGTCACCATGCAGTGCGGCACCTCGCTTTTCGAGGCCCACGAGGGCGACATCGCCTTTTTCAACAGCGGCGAGCTGCACGCCGCCGTTCCCGCGGACAGCGCCCGGGATCTTTTTTTCCGGGCGATCGTATTCAGCCCGGACTACCTCTGCGGCGCGACGAACGACATTCTCCGCGTGAAATACGTTTCGCCCGTCATGAACGGCGAGCTTCGCCTGCCGAGCCTGATCCGGCAGGGCACGCCGCTGTACGACCGGATCTCGCCCGCCTTCGACACCGTCTACACGCTTTTGCAGGACCGCCCGCCGTTCTTTGAATTCGCCGCGAAAGCCGGCATGCTCGCCGCCTTTGGCGCGCTTGCGGAAAGCGGGGAGGCCGCCAG
>URQJ01000035.1 GCA_900549945.1 uncultured Oscillospiraceae bacterium | reverse complement strand
GGTTGCGTGACCACGAACCGATGACCAGTAAGCAGATAGAGCAGCATATAGAGCATCCTCGATGCTCGCGAGCGACTACACGCGGATGGGTGATAGCCTGCGGGCGGTGCAGAATGCGGACTGGCTGCATATCGACATTATGGACGGCAATTTTGTGCCGAATATCAGCTTTGGACCGGATGTGGTCGCGGCGCTGCGGCCGCTGACGGACATGCCGTTCGACGTGCATCTGATGCTGCTGCATCCGAAGCAGTACATCGAAAAATTTGCGCGGGCCGGCGCGGACAGCATTACGTTCCACGTCGAATGCGCGGACGATATTCTGGAAACGATCGCGGAAATCGAGCGCTTCGGCTTAAAGCCGGGGCTTTCCGTAAAGCCCGGCACGCCCGCAGAGGCGCTGTTTCCGTATCTCGACCGCCTGTACATGGCGCTTGTGATGACCGTGGAGCCCGGCTTCGGCGGCCAGAAATTTATGCCCGAGCCGCTCGAAAAGGTGCGCGCGCTGCGCGCAAAATGCCCGGGCCTTGTGCTGGAGGTGGACGGCGGCGTCAACCGCGAGACGGCCGCGCTGTGCCGTGCAGCCGGCGTGGACGTCGCCGTGGCGGGAACGAGCGTGTTCCGCGCGGCGGATATTCCGGCGGAGATCCACGCGCTGCGGGGCGAATAAGAAAAAAGGCAGAGGGCTTCCGTGCGGCTGTCATGCGGTGCGGGGCCCTTTTTGCACGGCAAAAGAGCTGGAATGTTCACGTTTTGTTCATAGATTTAGGGCTGCTTTTCACATAGCCGTCACAGAAGGCCGGTATAATGCACGGCAGAACCGATTTTGTCGGCTATTTTGATCAAATTTCAGGCTAAAGATTCAGGACGGCTATTGCAAAACGGCGAAAATTGCGGTATTATATTTAAGTTGTTTCAGCAATACCTGCGCCCCAAGGCGCAGTTGGGGAGGAAATTGCTCCGCGGGCGAAGGCGCGCCGGGGGAAAGCTCCGTCCCGCAGAGAAAGGATGGTTAACAATCATGATCGAGGTCAAAAACCTCACCAAGCGCTACGGTGCAAACATCGCGCTGGACAAGGTCAGCTTCACGGTTGAAGAGGGCACGATCGTCGGCTTCCTTGGGCCGAACGGCGCCGGCAAATCGACGACCATGAATATCATTACGGGCTACCTTTCCGCTACGAGCGGTTCGGTAACGGTTCAGGGCAAAAACACGCTCGAAAACCCGAACGAGGTCAAGAAGCTGATCGGCTACCTGCCGGAAATGCCGCCGCTTTATCTCGACATGACGGTCAAGGAGTACCTGAACTTCATGTACGAGCTCAAGGGCGTCAAGCTCGACCGCCAGCAGCACATCGGCGAGATCTGCCGCCTGACGAAGATCGACAATGTATTCAACCGCCTTGTGGGCAACCTTTCAAAGGGCTACAAGCAGCGCGTCGGCATCGCGCAGGCGCTGCTCGGCAACCCGCCCGTCCTCATTCTGGACGAGCCGACCGTCGGCCTTGACCCGAAGCAGATTATCGAGATCCGCAACCTGATTAAGAGCCTCGGCAAAAGCCACACGATCATTCTCTCCTCGCACATTCTGCCCGAGGTGCAGGCGGTCTGCGAACGCGTGATCGTCATCAACAACGGCCGCCTCGTGGCCGACGGCGCAACCGACTCCCTTGCGCACGACCTCTCCGCGGAGCACCGCCTGATCGCCCGCATCGAGGGTCCGGAAAACGATGTGGTGGCGGCTATTCGCACGCTCGAGCACATCGAGGAGGTCTATTCGCTCGGCGAAAAGGAGCCGGGCGTGTTCGAGGTCTCGATCGAGGCGAAGGCCGGCTACGACCTGCGCCGCAACCTCTTTGCGCTTCTCACCCGCAAGGGCTGGCCGCTGCTCGCGCTCAAAAATACGGACCTCACGCTCGAGGAGGTATTCCTCCAGCTCACAAGCAGCGACGCCGCCCATATCCGCCATGAGGAGGATGACGAGAGCACGGCGGTCATCACGGAGGATGATATGGAGTTTGAGGAAACGGAAAACAAGGAGGAAGCGGAGAAATGAAAGCGATATTCAAAAGAGAGCTGAAGGCGTATTTCGCTTCGCCGGTCGGCTACGTCGTTGTGGCGGCACTGCTCGCCCTGTACGGCTTTTTCTACTATCAGGTGATGATGATCGGCTCCAGCTCCTACATCGGTCAGGTGTTCAGCACGATGTTCATGTTCAGCATGATGATTATGCCGATCATCACGATGCGCAGCATGAGCGACGAGCGCAAGAATAAGACGGATCAGGCGCTTCTGACCGCGCCGGTCAGCGTTACCTCGATCGTGCTCGGCAAATTCCTCGCGGCGTTCGGCGTCTATTTCGTCGCGAACACGCTGGCGCTCCTGCCCGCGCTCACGATCAGCCTCTTCGCCTCTGCGTTTCCGTGGGGCATTCTGATCGGCAACTATATCGGCACGCTGCTGTACGGCGCGGCGATGATCTCCATCGGCGTCTTTATCTCCAGCTTGACCGTCAGTCAGGTCATCGCGGCCATCGGCACCTTTGTCATCGCCGTGCTCCTGATGTTTGTCGATCAGATCGCTTCGGCGCTTTCGGGCAACATCATCGGCACGATCATCACGTGGATCTCGTTCACCGCGCGCTATGACACCTTCACGCAGGGAATTTTCAGCATTTCAAGCTGCGTGTACTTCATCAGCGTGGCTGCGGTGTTCGTGTTCCTGACCGCCCGCAAGGTGGAAAGCCGCCGCTGGAACTAAGGGAGGAGCAGAGAAATGAGCAAGAAACCCAATCTGTCAGCGGTGAAGTCCGCAATGCACAAGGATAAATTCAAGCACGGCTCGATGGCCGTCGTCTTTACGGCGGTGTTTATCGCCATTATAATCGTCGTCAACATCCTCGTTTCGGCCCTTTCGGACCGTTTCCCCTCGATGAATTTTGACATGACGCTCGAGGGCCTCAACACGCTGAGCGAGGAGGCCGTGGACGTTGCAAAGGGCATCGAAAGCGATACGACGATCTACATCATCGGCTCGGAGGACGCCGTGCGCGGCGACGAGGTCTACACGAGCTACGGCCTCCAGTACAGTCAGGTCGCAAATCTGGCCGACCGCCTGCAGGAGCTCAACAGTAAGATCAAGGTTGAGTTCATCGACCCGGACCGCAACCCGACGTTCATCAGCCAGTATCCGGACGACAATCTGACGACCGGCAAGGTGATGATCAGCTCGGAAAAGCGCAATAAGGTGCTTTCGGTCACCGACCTGTTCAGCATCCAGCAGGATTCGACGACCGGGGAATACACCTATTATTCCAAGGTAGACGGCGCGCTCGCGAATGCGCTGTACCTCGTCAACCTCGACACCGTTCCGGTTGTGGCGCTTGCAACGGGTCACGACGAGATGCTGGACGAGGAACAGAACCTCTCGTCCTTCACGGCGCTGCTCGAGGACAATAACTTTGAGGTCAAGACCTTCAACATCCTGCAGGAGGAGATCCCGGAGGACGCTTCGATGGTCTTTATCGGTACGCCGACGACGGATTACACGACCGAGGAGATCAAAAAGCTCGAGGCATTTATCAGCGACGAGGAGATGGCCTCCTCCCGCACCCTGTTCTTCACAACGTACCCGACGCAGAGCTGGGATTCCATGCCGAATCTCTCCACGTTCCTCGAGGAGTGGGGCCTCAAGCCGCAGAGCAGCGTGCTGATGGAAACCGATGCGGGCAATGTGCTGACGACGGGCGACGGCTCCGCCTCCCCGTATCTGTTCGCGAATGTTTCGGATGACGTCATGAGCGACACGTATGAGAATGTCGTCATGCCGTTCTCCGCGCCGGTCGAGCGCCTGTTCTCCGCAAACAACGACATCGTGACGTACTCGGTCGTCGAGACGAGCGACACGGCCTATGCGGTGAGCGCGGATTCCGACGGCACGGAGGAAAATCCGGAAACCGGCACGCACACGATCGTCGCCCTCTCGCAGAAGTACATGGACAATCAGGGCAAGATCACGGCGAATATCGTTGTGGACGGCAGCTCCGAGAGCCTGCTCTCCACCTTCATTGCGAACTCGACCTTCGGCAATAAGGCATTCACGACCGATTTTGTGAAGCTGCTGACAGGCACGTCGGACACGCGCATCGGCATCTCGGTCAGCCAGACGCAGACGAATACGAGGGATATCGCGGCCTCCGCGTCGGTCATCCAGTTTGTCGGCCTCATTGTCTTCACGGCGCTCGTGCCGATTGCCGTTCTGGCCGCCGGCCTCGTGATCTTCCTTAGAAGAAGACACCTGTAAGCCGCACCCGAACAGAAAGGACCTGCCATGAAGAAAACCACAAAAAATATCATTATCGCGCTGGCTGTGCTGGTCGTGCTCGGCGCGGCGGCAGCGGCGCTGATTCTGACGAGCCCCGCCGCCGATCCGGAGGAATCGAGCTCTTCTTCCGTTTCGAGCGAGACGCTGGACAAGCTGATCGACAAGGACATCGCAGATGTGCAGAAAGTTGCGATCAAAAACAGCGAAAGCGGTGAGGTGCTCACGCTTGTGCCGATCAAAAGCAGCGCGGACAGCGAGGCGAACGACGCCTTCACGGTGGAGGGCTGGGAGAACGAGGACGTGCTCACCTCCAACGTGATGACGCTCGCCAAGGCCTTCTACTCGATCACGCCGACGAAGGAGCTCGGCGCGGTGGAGGATCTCGCGGAATATGGCCTCAGCGGCAGCGGTGCCTATGAGGCGACCGTCACCTATACGGACGGCAGTACGGATACGGTTCTCGTCGGCAGCGAAGCGGGCGAGACGTACGGCTGGTACATTCTCTACAACGATTCGGTTTACATCGCGCCGCTCTCAACCTATCTGACGAAATCGAAGTACGACTTTGTCAACACGGCCGTGCTTGCGATTCCGGATCTGACGAGCGAGGACGACGAAGGCAACGAGACGACGCTGACGCCGGAGCTCGAGAGCCTGCACCTTTCGGGCACGAATTATCCCGAGGAGATCCAGCTCAACACGTCCGACGACGAGCTCCTGCTCTATGAGATCACCGAGCCGGTCTACGCCGGCGCGAGCTCCACGCGCATCGACAGCCTGCTCGAGCAGCTGCAGAATGTGACGGCGAGCGGCGTCGTGGCGGTGCAGGCGACCGAAGAGGATCTCGAGAAGCACGGCCTCGATGAGCCGAGCGCCATCGCTGAGTTTGAGCTCAACAATGAAAAGCACACGCTGCGCCTCGGCGACCGGACGGAGGGCATCTACAGCCTGATGGTGGACGACAACAAGACGATCTATCTGATCGATGAGGCGAGCGTCGATTCTTGGGCGAACGCCTCCGTGTTCGAAATGCGCGACGGATTTATCCGCCTGCCGAACATCAAGAGCGTGGAGAAGCTGTCGGTTGAGGCCGATGACGGCACGGACGTCTACACCGTGGAGCGCACGCTCGACGAGGAGCGTTCGACCGAAACGAGCCCGTATTATGACATCACGAAGGTTACACTCGACGGCAAGGAGATCGATTACGACAACTACCAGCCGTTCTACCAGATGTGCCTCTCTGTCTCCGTCTTAAACGAGGAGATCCGCGAGCCGCAGGGCGAGCCGGCCCTCACGCTCCGCTACACCTATTTCGACGGCCGTGAAGAGGTTGTCAGCTTCTACAAGGATGCGAGCGCAGACCGCCGCTATATCGCCACGCTGAACGGCGAGGTGAGCGGCATCGTCCGTTCCACCGATGTGGAGAAGATCCTCGAGGCGAAGCCGGTTCTCGCACAGAACCAGCCGGTCGTCGCGGAGGACGAGGAATAAAGCACGAAAAATCCACGAAGGGCGCGGTTTTCCGCGTCCTTTTCCTTTTAAAAGGGCTTGCAAAATACAAAAGACCGTGGTATAATTCTTTATGGTAGATAGTAGGATGATGAAAGAGTGGGGCGACCCGCTCTTTTGTTTGTATTGCGGGCAGATGCTCCCCAGCAGCGCTAAGCGGCGCGGCCGGGGCGGTCGGCGCCGCGGGAAAGGATGGCGCGATATGGCCGAGGAAAAGAAAAAAAGGGGCAGCACAACGGACGTCGTGCGCGCGCTCGCGGCGCCGCTCGCGGCGGAGCTGGGCCTCACGCTGTGGGATGTGACGTTTACAAAGGAGGGCGCGGACTGGTACCTGCGCATCTTCATCGACAAGCCGGGCGGCGTTTCGATCGACGACTGCGTCGATATGACGCACGCCGTCAACCCTGTGCTCGACAGCGAGGACCCGATCCCGCAGGAATACACGCTGGAGGTTTCCTCGCCCGGCATCAACCGGAAGCTGACGCGCCCCGAGCATTTCGAGGCGTTTTTGGAGGCGCCGGTGCACGTGAAGCTGATCCGCCCGCTGGAAAACGGCGTGCGCGAGCTCGAGGGCATTTTGATCGACGTGCTGGAGAACGGCGATTTTGAGATCATCACCGACGAGGAGACGACCGTGACGTTTACCAAAAAGGAGTGCGCGGCCGTCCACC
Organism: uncultured Oscillospiraceae bacterium; assembly: GCA_900549945.1. Lineage (GTDB taxonomy): Bacteria > Bacillota > Clostridia > Oscillospirales > Acutalibacteraceae > Hominenteromicrobium. Next base: position 6,385 of record URQJ01000035.1, on the reverse strand, counting down.
TGATCGAGGATTACGACACAGAATAAGCGACAAGAATTTAAGAAGGCAGGGATTTGGAAAAATGGCTAGAAAGGCAGTTCAGAAAAAGGAAAACAATGACGGCAAGGAGCTTTTTGAAGCGCTGAAGCTGCTCGAGGCGGAAAAGGGCATTCCGGTCGATTTTATGATCGATAAAATCAAGAAGGCGATCGTCACCGCCTGCAAGAACAGCTACGGCAACGAGGACGTCGTCATCGACATGGACCCCGAAAAGGGCCAGTTCGACGTTTTTCTGAGAAAGCAGATCGTCGAGACCGTGGAGGACCCGAACTGCGAGATCGCGCGGGAGATCGCCGCGCAGTATGACCCGCGCGCGGAAATCGGCGGCTTTGTGCGCCACCGGCTTGATACGAAGCAGTTCGGCCGCGTCGCCGCGCAGACGGCGCGCAACATCATCCGCCAGGGCATCCGCGACAGCGAACGCGGCCAGATGATGCAGGAGTTCAAGAGCCGCCATCAGGAGCTTGTCAGCGCCCTTGTGGAGCGCGTAGACCCGAAAACCGGCGCGCTTTCGCTCAAAATCGGCAAGGCCGAGGCGGTTCTGCCGAAGAGCGAGCAGGTCGGTACCGAGGACGTCCGCGAGGGCGATTTTGTGCAGGTCTACGTGGTGGACGTGAAGGAGACAGAAAAGGGCCCGAAGGCCATCATCTCCCGCACGCACCCCGATCTGATTCGCCGCCTGTTCGAAAAGGAGGTCCCCGAAATTTTCGACGGCACGGTCGAGATCAAGGCCGTCGCCCGCGAGGCCGGCTCCAGAACGAAGATCGCTGTTTTGAGCCACAATCCGGACGTCGATGCGGTCGGCGCCTGCATCGGCACCCGCGGCGCGCGCGTCACGGATATCGTCAACGAGCTCGGCGGCGAGAAGATGGATATCGTCGATTACAGCGAGGACCCGGGAAAGTTCATCGCCGCGGCGCTCGCGCCGGCGACGGTGCTCTCCGTGGAGCCTGCGGAGGACGGCTCGCGCACCTGCAAGGTCACGGTGCCGGACAGCCAGCTCTCCCTCGCGATCGGCAATAAGGGCCAGAACGCCCGCCTTGCCGCGAAGCTGACCGGCTGGAAGATCGACATCAAGCCGGAAAGCGGCTTCTTCGGCGAGGACGAGGCGTAAGCCCGGTTTTGCACCGCGCAGAAAGGAACGTGATTCAAAGGGTGAAGCAAAAGAAAATACCGCTCCGGATGTGTGCGGGCTGCGGCGAAATGAAGCCGAAAAAGGAGCTGGTCCGCGTCGTGCGCGCGCCCGTGAAGGAAGTGGACGGTGTGGAGACGGGCGGGGAGGTTTCGCTCGACCTGACCGGCCGAAAGCCGGGCCGCGGCGCCTATGTGTGCCGCGATCCCGAGTGCCTGAAAAAAGCGCAGAAGGCGCGGCGCATCGAGCGCGCGTTCTCCTGCCGCATCGGCGACGAGATATACGAGGCGATGTACGCGGAACTCTGCGCAGACGCAGAGAAGCGGTAAGGGAGGCGGTCGGCATGCAGAAAGCGCTGGCCCTGCTCGGCCTTGCACGGCGCGCGGGAAAACTGCGCTACGGGTACGACACCGCGGCACAGGCGCTGCGCGGGGGCGAATGCCCGCTCGTGCTCGCTGCGGCGGACCTTTCGGATAAAACAAAAAAGAACGTGCGGTTTGAAGCGGAGCGCGCAAAGGCGGCGTTTTTTGAAACCGCGTTTACGATGGAGCAGATCTCGGCGGCCATCGGCAAAAAGACGGGCGTGCTCGCCGTCTGCGATGCCGGGTTCGCGGGGAAGCTGAAGCAGGAGCTTGGGGCTGCCGGTGAAAGTGAGAGGCGCGATGCCGTTTGCGCTTCAGATAAGGATAGGTGATGGTATATTATGATGATAAAGTACAGAGTGCATGAAGTCGCGAAAGATCTGAACGTGGCGAATAAGGAGGTGCTAGACATCCTCGGCAAGTACGTCAAGGAGCCGAAAAAGCACATGACGGCGCTGGAGGAAAAGGAGCTCGACATCGTGTTCGATAAGTTCACGCAGGACCACGCGGCGGAAAATTTCGACGCGTATTTCGCAACGCGCAATCAGCCGAAGGCGGAGCCCGCAGCGGCGGAGGAAAGGCCCGCGGCGAAGCAGGGCGGCCGGCCGCAGGAGAAAAAGCCGCAGCAGGCAAAGCCGGGCGATAAGAAGACCGCGCAGCAGGGTGAGCGCGGCAAGGGTCAGAACCAGAAAAACGACCGCCGCCCGGCGCAGCAGAACGCGCCGAAGAATGGTGCGAACAGCCAGCCGCAGAAGCGCCCGCAGCAGAATGCGGCGCCGGCAGCTTCCGGCGAGGTGACCAACGCGCCGTCCCGCCGTGTTGTCGATACGAGAACCGTCAATGTTAACATCGACAAGTACAACGAGAAGTACGACCGCCTCGCCTACGACAAGGTGAAGAACGAAACCGTCGCCGCGAAGCAGAAGATCAACCAGAAGAGCCAGCGCCGCGGCAAGCCGCGCAGCGCAAAGCGTGAGACGGAGGCCGAGCGCCTGAACCGCATCGCGGCCGAGCGCAAGGCGAAGCACATCACGATCACCGTGCCCGAGGAGATCACAGTCGGCGAGTTCGCGCTGCGCCTCAAGGCCACGAGCGCCGAGGTCATCAAGAAGCTGATGATGAACGGCGTGTTCGCGACGATCAACGACACGATCGATTTCGATACGGCGGTGCTCATCGCCGATGAATTCCACGCGAAGGTGGAAAAGGAGGTCGTCGTCACGATCGAGGAGCGGATCATCGACGACAGCGAGGACGACGACGCGAACCTCGTGCCGCGTGCGCCGGTTGTGGTCGTTATGGGCCACGTCGATCACGGCAAGACCTCGATTCTCGATGCGATCCGCCATGCGAACGTCACGGCGGGCGAGGCCGGAGGCATCACGCAGCACATCGGCGCGTACCGCGTGCAGGTGGACGACCGCGAGGTCACGTTCCTCGACACGCCGGGCCATGCCGCGTTTACCACGATGCGTGCGCGCGGCGCGCAGGTCACGGATATCGCCGTGCTCGTCGTCGCAGCGGACGACGGCATCATGCCGCAGACCGTCGAGGCGATCAACCACGCGAAGGCCGCGGGCGTCTCGATCATCGTCGCGATCAACAAGATGGATAAGCCGGCCGCGAACCCGGACGCCGTGAAGCAGCAGCTCACCGAGTACGAGCTTGTGCCGGAGGAGTGGGGCGGCGACGTGCCGTGCATCCCGGTTTCCGCGCACACGAAGATGGGCATCGACGACCTGCTCGAGATGATCATCCTGACCGCCGATATGAAGGAGCTTAAGGCGAACCCGGACCGCGCCGCGAAGGGCACGGTCATTGAGGCGCGCCTCGACAAGGGCCGCGGCCCGGTCGCGACGGTGCTCGTGCAGAACGGCACGCTGCATGTCGGCGACATCGTCGTTGCGGGCACCACGGTCGGCCGCATCCGCGCGATGATGAACGAGCGCGGCGAGCGCGTGGTGTCGGCGGGCCCCTCCGTGCCGGTGGAGGTCACCGGCCTCAACGACGTGCCGGTCGGCGGCGATATTTTCAACGCCGTTTCCGATGAACGCCTCGCCCGCGAGCTCGTCGAGCAGCGCCTCAACGAGCACAAGGAGGAGATGTTCAATTCGCAGACGAAGGTCACGCTTGACAATCTCTTCGAGCAGATGAAGGTCGGCGAGATGAAGGAGCTCAAGATTATCGTCAAGGCCGACGTACAGGGCTCCGTCGAGGCGGTGCGCCAGTCGCTCGAGAAGCTCACGAACGACGAGGTGCGCGTGCACGTGATCCATGGCGCGGTCGGCGCGATTAACGAGAGCGACGTCATGCTCGCGAACGCGTCGAATGCGATTGTTGTCGGCTTCAACGTCCGCCCGGACCCGGTCGCGGAGGAAAATGCAAAGCGCGACGGCGTCGATATGCGCCTGTACCGCATCATCTACGACTGCATCGAGGAGATCGAATCCGCGATGAAGGGCATGCTCGCGCCGAAGTACCGTGAGGTGTTCCTCGGCAAGGCCGAGTGCCGCGAGGTCTACAAGATCACGAACGTCGGCATGGTCATCGGCGGCCACGTCACCTCCGGCAAGATCGTCCGCGGCGCGCAGGTGCGCCTCGTGCGCGACGGCATCATCGTCGCCGACGACAAAATCGCGTCGCTCCGCCGCTTCAAGGACGACGTGAAGGAGGTTGCGGACGGCTACGACTGTGGCATCACGCTCGAGCGCTTCAGCGACATCAAGCTGGGCGACGTGCTTGAGGCGTACGAGATGGAAGAATACAGAGAATAATCGAATCGAAAGTCGGTTTAACCGCGCCCCCTGCCGCGGGGCGCGGCTTTTTTCGGAAGGGAGAGCGCCGCACATGGATTTTCAGCGGTATATCGAGCAAAATGAAGGCGAGGCGGCCGCGCTGCTTCGGGCGCTCTGCGCCATTCCCGCGCCGAGCCATAAAGAGGAAAAGCGCGCCGCGTTCTGCAAGGCGTGGCTTGAGGCACACGGCGCGGCGGGCGTTTTCATCGATGAGGCCCAGAACGCCGTGTACCCGTACCGCGCGGAGCAGGCGGAGGCGATCGTGCTCTTCATGGCGCATACCGACACCGTTTTCCCCGATACGGAGCCGATGGCGCTTACAGAGCGGGACGGCAAAATGTTCTGCCCCGGCGTCGGCGACGACACCGCGAACGTCGCACTGCTGCTTCTCACGGCGGCGTACGTCGCACAGGCGCGGCCGGAAACGTCGTGCGGCATCGTCTTTGCGCTGAATTCGTGCGAGGAGGGGCTCGGCAATCTCAAGGGCAGCCGGGCGCTCCTCGCGCGCTACGGGGACAGGCTGCGGGAGGTCGTGTCGTTCGACGGCTACATGGAGGAGCTGTGCGGCGCGGCCGTCGGCTCGCTGCGCTACCGCGTGACGGTGCGCACCGCGGGCGGCCATTCGTTCTCGAATTTCGGCAGCCCCAACGCGATCGAGCGGCTGAGCGCCGTCGTCGAAAGGCTTTACGCCTACGCGGTGCCGCAGAACGGCAGCCGCACGACGTTTAATGTCGGGCAGATTTCGGGCGGCACGTCGGTCAACACGATCGCGCAGCAGGCCGAAATGCTCTACGAGCTCCGCTCCGACGACCGGGACAGCCTGCTTAGCGCGCGGCGGTATTTTGAAAGCGTGCTCGAGTCTTTCCGCGCCGACGGGCTCGGCGTGGAGACCGAGCTGCTCGGCGAGCGCCCCTGCGGCGAAAAAAACAGGAGCGACCCGCGGCAGGCAGAGCTTCTGCGCCGCTGTGCCGAAAGCGTGCGGCGCCATACGGGCGTCGCGCCGGAAATCTGCGCGATGTCTACGGACTGCAACATCCCGTTTTCGCTCGGCATCCCGGCCGCGACGGTCGGCCTCTGCCGCGGCGGCGGAGCGCACACGCGCGGGGAGTGGATTGAGACCGAGAGCCTCAAAGCGGGCCTTCGGATCGCGGCCGACCTCATCGCCGCGCATTTTGTGAAAAAATAAGCGGGCCTCACCGTGCCGCACAGCCCTCGGGCCGGCGGCGGGGAGCGCCCTCTGTGAAAGGAGAAAACACTATGCCAAGTCACAAGCTGGGCAGAACCACGGAGGATATCCGCCGGGAGATCTCGGCGATCCTGCGCGAGCTCAAGGACCCGCGCGTCAGCGGCGTGATGCTGAGCGTCGTGCGCGTGGAGGTCACGAACGACCTGTCGTACTGCACGGTCTACGTCAGCGCGATGGAGGGGATGGACGCGGCGGAAAACGCTGTGAAGGGCCTCAAAAGCGCGGCGGGCTTCGTCCGCCGGGAGCTTGGCGCGCGGCTCAAGCTGCGCCACGTGCCGGAAATAATCTTCAAGGCGACGGATTCCATCGAATACAGCGCGAACATCTCGCGCATCCTGCACGACCTCGAGAAGAAATGACGGAAAGGGACGGTGAATCGAATGGCGGATTTAAACACGGCGGCGTCGCTTTTAAAATCGTGGGACAGAATTTTGATCCTCTCGCACCGCTCGCCGGACGGCGACACGCTCGGCTGCGCCTCGGCGCTCAGCCGAGCGCTGACGGCGATCGGAAAATCGGTGCAGTTCCGCTGCGCCGACCCGGTGCCGGAGAAATTTGGCTACATGTTCCGCGGGATCGCGTTCGGCGATTTCGAGCCGGAGCACATCGTCACGGTCGACGTGGCGGATAAAACGCTGCTCGGCGCGCTGGAGCCGCTCGGCGAGCGGGTGGACCTCGCGATCGACCACCATGCGACGCACCGCCCCTTCGCGAAAGAAGCGTGGGTAGAGGGCGGCGCGGCCGCGGCCTGCCAGATGATCTGGCGGCTGATCCCGGCGCTCGGCGCTGCGGTCACGCCCGAGATCGCGGA
>URQJ01000034.1 GCA_900549945.1 uncultured Oscillospiraceae bacterium | reverse complement strand
GCGCTGGGCGCGGACGCCGTCCGCCTGACAAAGGACCACGCGCTGGACGAAACGCCGGTCGGCCCGCACGCGCCGCTCATGCAGCTGCCCGCCTGCGGCGGCAAGCTGCTTTTCATCGGCGATATTCTCCACGCCTGCACGTTCATGCACGGCGTGGAGGAGCGCGTCGGCACGGACTACGTGCTGACCCGCGAAAAGATCCGCTACATCGTGGACGGCGCGCCGCGCATGCTGTACGGCCACGACTTTCGCGGCTGGCAGCAGGAATACCCGCGCATCCGGGACATTCTCGGGCCGGATGTGCTCCGCTGCGGCAGCTTCGGCGAAGCGCCGTGCTGCCTGATCGACGCGGCCGCCCTTCTGAACGCGGCCAGCCGGAAGCTGCGCGAGAACATGCACTATTTCGTCTCCAGAATCCCCGACCCGGCCTGAATTTTCCCGCATTTTGTTGCGCCGCCCCCGCATCTGCGCTATAATAATGGCAGACCGGCGCCGCGCGCCCCGCATATGCGCAGGCGCACCGGCGCAATTTTTGCATTCTCCACAGAAAGGCATCCCATGAAAAAGCTGTTTTCCCCTCTGAATCTCGTGCTCGCACTCGCGCTCACGCTGTTCATCATCGCGGCGGCCGTCGTCGTCACGCTGAATTTCCGCCCGCTCTACTATCTGGACGTCGACCTGCTGAACATCCCGGCATCGTCCGGGCTGCCGAAGGACGAGATCCTCGCCAACTACAACGTGCTGATCGACTACAACTCGCTTTTCGGCCCGCAGACGCTCGAATTTCCGACGCTCGCCATGAGCGAAACCGGGCGCATCCACTTCGAGGAGGTCAAGAACGTCTTTGTATTTTTCGAGCTGCTCGCGCTCGTTTCCGGCCTGCTCTCGGCCGCCGGCATCGTGTACCGGCACTTCCGCAAAAATCCGGGCTACCTACTTCTGACCGGCATTTTGACCGTCGCGCTCCCCGTCGTGCTCGGCATTCTGATCGCGCTGAACTGGCAGACGGTGTTCGTCCTATTCCACCGGATCGTGTTCAACAACGATTACTGGATCTTCGACGCCGCGACCGACCCGGTCATCACGATTCTGCCCGACGCCTTTTTCATGCACTGCGCGCTGCTGATCCTCGCGCTCGTCGTGCTCGGCAGCGCCGTCTGCCTGCTCGTTTACCGGCACTGCAAAAAGCGTGCCGCAAAGCCTTGAGCATAAAAAAACAAGCCCGCCCGGAACAGTTGAAAAGCTGTGTCGGGCGGGCTTTATTGCGGGTATTTTTGATTCCGTTCATGCCGAGCCGCGATTTTACCGCACGGTTCCCCGCCGGATAGATTAGGCGCGCCGCACCATAATCAGGCTGTCGTGCAGGACGCCGTCCTGCTTCTCGCGCTGCGGCACAACGCAGCAGTCGCTAAAGCCGCACTTGCGGTAGCAAGCGATCGCGCGGATGTTGTGCGTTTTCGGGTCGATCAGCAGCACGTCGGCGCCGTACGACGCGAAAAGCGCCGAAACAAGCAGATTCAGCATCCGCGTGCCGAGGCCGCAGTCTCGGCAGCCGACCTCGCCGATGTACATATCGATGCCGTAGGCCGTTTCGCCCGGCCGCACGATTTTCTCCCATTCCGCTTCGGGGATCTCGTAATCCGCCGCCGTGCCGATCGGCGCAAACTGCATATAGCCGACCGCGCGCCCACCGAGCTCGACGATACACGGCGTCGTGTTCTCCGCATCGTGCCCCCGGTATTCCGCCTCGACGCGCGCGATGTCGTAATGCTCTGTCATACCCTCCCAAAAGCGCATGGTCTCCGGGTCGGTCATCCAGCGGAGCACCTGCTCAAAATCCGCCGGAGAGTCCTCCATCCTGCGGATCAATAGGCCGTCCGCCTGTGCGATTGTGCTCACAATTGTCCCCCCAATCTGCCGGAAGCGGCCGCACGCGCGGCGTCCTTTCCGGCGTTAAATTTTCCGATCACGCAAAACGGGCGGGAAAAATCCCGCCCGCCATTTTTTCGGTCCGAATCAGCCGTTGATGAGCTGCTTATAAAGCCGGATGTACTCGTTCGCCGAGCGCCCCCAGCTATTGTCGCACTCCATCGCGCGCTTGACGAGCACCTGCCAGCCGTCCTTGCTCTCGTTGTACGCATAGATCGCGCGGTGCACCGAGTTGAGCATATCCTGCGTGTCATACGCTTGGAACGTGAAGCCATTGCCCTTGCCGTCGCCGCTGTCTGTGATGGAATCCTTGAGGCCGCCCGTCTCGCGCACCACCGGAATCGAGCCGTAGCGCAGCGCGACCATCTGCGAAAGGCCGCAGGGCTCGCTCTTGCTGGGCATCAGGAAAATATCGGAGCCGGCGTAAATTTTCCGCGCGAGCTCCGGCACAAAGCCGAGGCAGAGCACGAAGCGGCCCGGGTATTTCGCCTGCATCTCCTTGAAGAACTGCTCGTACTCCCAGTCGCCGCTGCCGAGCACGGCAAACTGCGCGTTCGTGTACGTCATAATATTGTCCACAGCGCCCTTGACGAGGTCGAGGCCCTTGTGGGAGACGAGGCGCGTGACCATGCCGATCATCGGCACGTTCGGATCGACCTCCAGATACAGGCGCTCCTGCAGCTTCGCCTTATTGACCGCCTTGCCCGCCATGTTCTCCACATCGTAGTGCTCGTAGAGGCTCTGGTCGGTGGAAGGATCATAGCCGACCGTATCGATGCCGTTCAGAATGCCGGAGAGCTTCCACGCGCGCTCGCGCAGGATGGGGTCGAGCTTATGCGCGAACCACGGGTCGAGAATCTCCTTCGCATACGTCGGGCTCACCGTGGAGACCCAGTTCGCGCTTTCGATCGCGCCCTTCATCAGGTTGACGCATTTGTTGTACTCGAGCAGGCTGCTCTCCGTCTTTGGGATGCCGAAAACATCCTCGAGGATCTCAAAGCCATACTGCCCCTGATACTGAATGTTGTGGATCGTGAACAGCGTTTTGATGCCGCTGTACCAGTCGTTGTTCGCGTAGAACAGGCGGTAGTAGATCGGCACCAGCGCCGTCTGCCAGTCGTTCACGTGGATAATGTCGGGCTTAAATTCGATGTACGGCAGCATCTCGAGCACGGCGCGGGAGAAGAAAGCAAAGCGCTCGGCGTCGTCGAAGTGGCCGTAAAGCCCCTGACGCTTGAAGTAATACTGGTTGTCGATGAGATAGTAGATCACATTGCCGACCTTCGCCTCAAAGATGCCGCAATACTGGCGGCGCCACGCCACCGGCACGCTGATGCTGGTGAGGAATTTCATTTTCTCACGCAGCTCCTGCGGAACGCTCTCGTAAAGCGGCATGACGACGCGGCAGCCGATCAGGCGCGTGCGGAGCGCCTGCGGCAGGGAGCCGGCAACGTCTGCAAGGCCGCCTGTCGCCGCAAAGGGCAGCGCCTCACTGGAGCAGAACAATACTTTCATAAAATTCACCAATCCTTCTCTGCTTGTGGAAAACCCTCCACTCAGCCCTTTTTGCGCGGCTGCGGCCCGTCCGGGGTTCTGCCGCGCAAAAAGGGGCGTATCATCAGACCTTGCTCTCTTTTGCGATGAACACCGGGTACGTTTGGTAGCCCATCAGCGTGCGGTTCGCCTCGACCTCGACGTTTTTATCCGCCACAACGTAATCGAGGCGGCTGTTTTCGCCGATAACCGAATCCTGCATGATGACGCAGTTGCGCACCTTCGCGCCCTTGCCGATCTTCACGCCGCGGAACAGAACGCAGTTTTCGACCTCGCCGTCGATCACGCAGCCGTCCGCGATCAGCGAATTGGAAACGCTCGAATTCAGGCCATACTTCGCCGGCATGTCGTCGCGCACCTTCGTGTAGATCGGGCGGTTCGAGTTGAAGAGCTCCGCGCGGATCTTCGGTTCCATCAGCGCCATATTGGCTTCAAAATACGCCTCGAACGAGGTGATCTGATAGGCCGTGCCCGTGAATTCAAAGCCCATCACCTTGAGCTCGTGGACCGCGCGCATCAGGTCGCGGTCGAGATCGTATTCATTGCGGCTCATGCAGCCCTCGACGAGCTCGAGGAGCTTTTCGCGGCCGACAATATACATGCCCATGCCGTAGTTGACGTCGCGCTCGCTGCCGCGGTGGATCAGCATTTCGCGGATGCGGCCGGCGGGGTCAAGCGTATAAACCGTGTTGCGCTCGACATCCGGCGAATCGCCGTGGCGGTAGATCACCGTGATATCCGCCTCGGTGCGGATGTGCTGGCTGATCGCCTCACGGTAGTCGATGTTGCACACCGTATCGCAGTCGGAAAGCAGCACGTATTCCTCAAGGGAATTTTTCAGGAAACGACGGATCGAATCGAGCGATTCGATTTTGCCGTCCGTTCTCGACATCGTTTTGCCGAACGGCGGCAGCAGGTAGAGGCCCTCGCGCTTTCTCGAGAGGTCCCACGCCTTGCCGGAGCCGAGGTGATCCATCAAAGACTGATAGTTTGCCTCTGTGATGATGCCGACCTTATTGAGGCCGGAATTAACCATATTCGAAAGCGCGAAATCGACGAGGCGGTAACGGCCGCCGTACGGGACGGACGCCATCACACGCATCTCCGTCAGATCTCTGACGCGCTCCTCGTGAACATAGGCAAAAAGAATGCCCAACACATTATTGCCCAGCATTACGCCTGCACCTCCTCAGCTTCGATCATTTCCTTCGGCGCAACGACCGCGCCCTCCGGAATCTTGCAGTCCGGACCGACGACGGCGACGCCCCAGTCCTCGCGCTTCTCCATGTCCTCGGGACGCATGCCGATGACGGCGTTCTTGCCGACGACGGCGTTTTCCGCAACGATGGCGTACCGCACCTTCGCGCCCTCCTCGATCACAGCGCCCGGCATGACGATGGAGTCGAGCACCTCGGCGCCCGGCGCAACGTAGACGCCCTCAAAGAGGATGGAAAATTCGAGATCGCCGTACACGTTGCAGCCCTCGGCGACGAGGGAGTTCTGCACCTTCGCGCCCTTTGCGATGTACTGCGGCGGCACAACCGGGTTTCTCGAATAGATCTTCCAATCCTCGCGGGAAAGATCGAGTCCGGCCTTCGGGTGCAGCATGTCCATGTTGGACTCCCACAGGCTGTCGATCGTGCCAACATCCTTCCAGTAGCCCTCGAAGCGGTACGCAAACATGCGCTCGCCCGCATTCAGCATCGTGGGCAGCACATTCTTGCCGAAGTCATTCGAGGAACTCGGGTCCTTTTCGTCGGCGATCAGGTAATCGCGCAGCTTGCTCCACGTAAAGACGTAGATACCCATCGAGGCCTTGTTGCTCTTCGGCACCGCCGGCTTCTCGTCGAACTCATAGATCGAGCCGTCGGGGTTCGTATTCAGAATGCCGAAGCGCGGCGCCTCCTCCATCGGAACCTCGTACACGGCGATCGTGCATGCCGCATCCTGCTCCTTGTGGAACGCGATCATCTTCGAGTAGTCCATCTTATAGATGTGGTCGCCGGAAAGGACGACGACATAATCGGGATTGTAGCGGTCGATAAACGGAATATTCTGGTAAATGGCGTTCGCCGTACCCTTGTACCAGTCAGAGCCGCTGCTCTGCTCGTACGGCTGGAGAATATGTACGCCGGCATTCATGCTGTCGAGATCCCACGGCTGGCCAGAGCCGATATACTCGTTGAGCTCAAGCGGCTGATACTGCGTGAGGACGCCGACGGTCTCGATACCGGAGTTCACGCAGTTGGAGAGCGGGAAATCGATGATGCGGTATTTCCCTCCGAACGGCACTGCGGGCTTTGCGAGATTCTTTGTGAGAACCCCAAGACGGCTTCCGCGGCCGCCCGCCAGCAGCATGGCGACTACTTCTTGCTTAGGTAACATGACTGATGACCCCTTTCTGATTGTAATGTACTCTATTATGCTATCAGTTTGCGAAAATCAGGATTTTGCTTTGCCCGTGGCCTTGCCGCGGCGCATCGTCTTTTTCACCGCCGTTTTCTTCGGCGTCTTGCGCTTACAGCGCAGGAAAAAGACCGTGTTTTCCGGTAAGGTGAGCGAAACCTGCTGCTCGAAACCGTGCATTGGCTCCTGAATGGTGCGGATGTCTCTGCCGTTTGTCACGCCGCCGCCGCCGAACTCCACGGCATCGGAGGAAAAGACCTCCTCATAAACGCCGGCAAACGGAACGCCGATGCAGTAATTTGTGCGCTGAACCGGCAGGAAGTTGCACACGGCGATCAGCTCGTTGCCCTTCTTGTCGAACCGGCGGAATGCGATGACGCTCTGGCTGTCGTCGTCGTTGGAGATCCATGAGAAGCCCTCCCACGAGAAATCGACCTCCCAAAGCTCGGCGCGGCTGATGTAAAACGCGTTGAGCGCCCGGAAGAATTCCTGCGCCTGCCGGTGCTCCTTGTGCTGCAGGAGGCCCCACTCCAGCTCCTCGTTGAAATTCCACTCGTCGTGCTGCGAGAATTCCGTGCCCATGAATTGCAGCTTTTTGCCCGGGTGCGCCATCATATACGTCGCAAAGCAGCGCACGCCCGCGGCCTTCTGCTCCGGCGTGCCGGGCATTTTATTGTAGAGAGAGCCCTTGCCGTACACGACCTCGTCGTGCGAGATCGGCAGGATGTAGTTCTCGGAAAACGCATAGAAGAAGGAGAAAGTCAGGCTGTTGTGGTTGCCCTTGCGGAACAGCGGATCCAGCGACATATAGCGCAGCATGTCGTTCATCCAGCCCATGTTCCACTTATAATTGAAGCCGAGGCCGCCCATGTAGGTCGGCTTCGTGACCATCGGCCACGCGGTGCTTTCCTCCGCGATCATCATGACCTCCGGCGCTTCGGCGAAAACGGCCTCGTTCAGCCGCTGCAAAAACGCGACGGCCTCGAGATTTTCCTTGCCGCCGTTTTTATTTGCGATCCACTCGCCGTCGCGGCGGTTGTAATCGAGATAGAGCATCGAGGCGACCGCGTCCACGCGCAGGCCGTCGATGTGGTATTCTTTGACCCAGAACAGCGCGCTCGAGGTGAGGAAACTGACAACCTCCGTGCGGCCGTAGTCGAACACCAGCGTGCCCCACTCCTTGTGCTCGCCCTTTTTCGGGTCGGCATATTCGTAGCACGGGCCGCCGTCGAACTTCGCGAGGCCGGCCTCGTCGCGCGGGAAGTGTGCCGGAACCCAGTCCATGATAACGCCGATGCCCGCCTGATGGCAGCGGTCGACAAAGCGCATGAAGTCCTTCGGCGTGCCGTAGCGGGAAGTCGGGGCGAAATAGCCCGTGACCTGATAGCCCCAGGACGCGTCGAACGGGTACTCCGTCAGCGGCATCAGCTCAATGTGCGTAAAGCCCATATCTTTCACATAGGGAATCAGCTCGTCGCCCAGCTTCTCATAGGAGAACACGGAGCCGTCCGCATACTTGCGCCACGAGCCGGCGTGCATCTCATAGATATTGACCGGCTGGTTGTAGTGCGGTTTTTTCCGCTTGTAGTCGAACCACGCACCGTCTTTCCATTCGTAGCCGGAAATATCGTAAAAGCGCGAGGCCGTGCCCGGCCGCGTCTCCGCGTGGAACGCATACGGGTCACATTTCAGAACCGTCTTGCCGGCCGCGTCGGTAACCGCCAGCTTATACGCCGTATACGGCTCGAGCGGCTCGTCCGTATAGCCCTCCCAAACCGCGTCGTCAATCTTTTCCAGCGGATAGCGCTTCGGGTCCCAGCCGCAGAACTCGCCGGTGATCGCAACGGCCTGCGCATTCGGCGCCCAGACGCGGCAGACGGTGCAGGCCCTGCCGTCCCGCACGGTGCTGTGCACGCCCATATATTCATAGGCATGGCTGTTTTTGCCGCTTCGGAACAAATAGAGCGGCACGTTGCCCTCCTGTGCTCTCGCAGAATTCTTTTCGCTCATTCTTGAGATCATCCTTTCCGTTTGAAGTTCACGCGGGAAGCACATTACGCCTCTGCCTTCACTGCACTCTGCCGTCGCACGGCCCGCTCCCGCCTTCACTTTTTCCCGCAAAAAGCACATTTTCACGTGTTTTGCGGCACAATCCACATGCGGAACCAAATCCGCGCATCGCTTTCTGTACATATAATACCACAACAAGAAAAAAGTGCAAGGGTTTTTAGCTATTTTCTAATAATAATCCATGATTTTCATTCCCGCTTTGTGTATTTCCGATAATGTTTCTGTAAAAAATTGGTTGTAATCGATTTTTCCGGAGTTTAATCGTATCATAATGACCAAAAATAAGGTGTCGAAAAAGCGCCGCCCCCGCATAAGCCGCGCCGAAAAATCCGTTTCTCAAAAAATTTCTGTTTATATCTTTACAAACGGAAAAAAGTGTGATAAAATAAACAGGTCATTTGGAAGCGTAGCTCAGCTGGTTAGAGTGCCTGCTTCACACGCAGGAGGTCCGCGGTTCGAGCCCGCGCGTTTCCACCACATTTTCTCCTTATCGATGCGCACAGAAAACTGTGCGCATACATAAAGAGAGAAAATCGATGCAGAGTGCTGGTCTGCATCAACATTCTCTTCTTATCGAGAATTCCAACATACCTTACCTGTCTCCATCAGGTAGTGCAGAGATCTTTCCTGCGACCCGTAAAGTAATGATTGTGCTTACACCGTTACAGCGTCGGGACGCGTATTGCAGGGTGCGCTGCGCGAAATGTACAGTTCAGGCTGTGCGGGATGCGCGGTCTATCACCTTGTATCGTGACCGCCTCAGTTGGCAGTCCTCTGGGTATGTGTTATGGAGTTGTCGAGGTTCAGTGGAGCCGCTCCTCTCGGTTGTCCGAGATTCACGGCATGAAAAAAGCAAGGTTAGCGATACAACAAAAATCGACAAAAGCCTTGCACTCAAAAAACAGATGTGTTATGATAGTTTATAAGGACATCTGATGATATTCAGAGTTCTCAAATGCTTCTGTGATAGTGGTGTATCACATGAGCAGGCAGTCCTGAAGCTCGTTACTTCAGAGATAGCCAGTAGGATTCTGCTTAAAGGGGAATCTTCATATGTATTGAATTCCTCTTTTTGTGTTGTGTCAAGGTGTTTGACACATTTTATTCATTTTTGTCCGTCTATTTCGCATAAAAGCCTGAGTTCTTTTCAGAACTCGGGCTTTTTGCTTATGCGCTTTCCCTCACTTCGAGCAAACGCCTCATTTGCTTCTCTAAATATTTGAAATCCGGCTTCACATAAGTTTTCAGTGTAAATCCCGGATCTGAATGCCCTATAATCATCGCCAAGCTCTTTGCATCCACACCGACCTCAATCATCCGGGTCGCAAAAGTATGCCGCAGCACATGCGGCGTCACATGGCGAATAGACGCTGCCTTTGTAACCTTGTTGCAAATGTGCCTGAAATGCGATTTACAAACCGGGCGTCCAGCCCCAACTCCAAATATGTACTCCTGCGGGTCCGGCGTCGTTCTGGCCGCGAGGATTTTCAGCATGGAGGCTGCCTCCGGAAGCAACGGCACGCACCGAATACTGCTTTCCGTCTTACTTTCTCGAACCAAAATCAAGTTATCTTTTTTGTTCCAGTCACGCCATCTAAGCAATCGCAATTCGTCAAGCCTCAGCCCCGTAAGCAGAAATATCCGCAGCGAAAAATCATCTGGAACCGATAAAATACTAAGCTGCGATTCAAAGGCAGATTGTTCCTCCTTTGTCATCGGCGTAACAATTTTTACTCTGGCTCCTTTCGGAACCTGGCCTCCGCGATTGGATTAGCCACACATTTTCCAGCCTTCTTTGCTGTCTTATACACTTGATTCATCAGTATTCTCATGTGCCGAAGTGTAGATTTTGCGTATTTGCTACTCAGCTCAAGCAGGATCTTTTCAAACTCCAATGTCGTAAGACCACTAAGCGGCCTAGAAACGATGTCGGGATATTCTTGAAAAAGCCTACGTCGGGCATCCTGATATATTTTCAGCGTATTTTCTTTCAATGACGCCCGCGCATAGTTGTTCAGCCAAAAATCTACCCATTCGCCGATCGTATGCGTCTTTCTTGTGTGTTCCATATGATGTGCCTCCAAAATTTTATTGCAGCACTTGTACCCATAAAAGCGGAAGTACTTCCGCTTTTGCTGAAAAAGCAAAGGGAACTACTCTAAAAGAGTAATTCCCTTCGATAGCTCTTAATCAGCACGATACTAAACTGCTGCAAAATTATTATAGAAGCCTAAATTTACGCGAAAAAGCAGATGTGAAAATCAGTCACAATCATGTATTCTCCGGAACTAAGTTCCGGTTTTCTATTATGCAGTATCAATTTTTCGTTTCTTACGGAAAGCTCTTTCCTTTTCAATGGAATTGATGTATACTAAAGTTAGTAAATTCTGTTCTTTACGAGGTGATTCCTATGATGTACCCTTTCCTAACTTTAGATGATAACACAGAGATTGTCCATTCAGAAATGCGCCCTGACGGCACGGTTAAGATCTATCTGGAGCAACCTGATCCTAAATCGGGATTCCGTCACGCCACCTGTTATCTACCCTCTTATATATGGGAAGACGTGGAAGGCTTTACCAAAGCAGAGATCGACCACTATCAACAGGTGATTGAGTCTACAGCTCATCTGATTCTGGAATTCTCTCAGGAGGGAGGATTTGACAGTGCCGCAAATCTTTAAGATCGGTTCTTATTGGGTGTTCTTTTGGGCTAACGAAAGTGATCCGTTAGAGCCTATCCACGTTCATGTCTGTGAAGGGGCCCCTAATGCCAACGCCACAAAGATATGGATTACTCGCGCTGGAAAATGTTATCTGTGCCACAACAACTCCCGTATTCCAGAACGCACTCTGCGTAATATTATAAAAATCATCGAGGCCCGCAGCGAAGAAGTCATTCAAAAGTGGAACGGCTTCTTCGGTGAAGTAAGATATTATTGCTGATGATTTTCTCGAGGATATATGTAATAGCCTGTATTGGAAATCGGAATTGAGTTTTAATTTAGCCCCCAGCGAATTCACAAAACCGGAACTCAGTTCCGGTTTTCCCATTTGTGGACAAGGTTTTCATACTGTGTCATACAGGCATCTCTTTTTGAGTTGAGCCACACTCCAGATCGATATAAATGAATTTAGGTAGCCGGAACTGAATTCCAGTTTCCTCTCTGCTCTATTCATCTACAATCATCAGTTTGTCGATGAATTCTTTCGGCGTATAGACAGGCACCGGAGATTTACCATAACCCCCCCAATAAGCCCTTATTTCCAATCTTCAGTCTCAATATCTTTTTTCTTAAGTTTTGATAATCGTTTATCGAGAACTTCCAGCTTTTTTATTCGGAAATCTACGACGGTAAATAGATCGTCCAGTCTCATATGAATATATTTATGAAATTTACCTCCATCGTCTTTCTTGTTATATACCAAAAGAAAAAAATCCGAATGCGTTTCTCTTGTACTTTTTTTTTAACCCGTCAACGCCTAGATATAACCATTCTAAACTGTTTCCGAAAGCCCGCTCAAAACCAGTCAGTTGGCTTCTCACGTCAGCACAAATCAAATCACCCACAAGCCCATAAGCTTCATGACGATCTGTGTTAAGTGGATGGGCAACTATAAATGACCGAACAGCATCGAAATATTTACCTGATTTAACCGTATCGGCATCATCCTCAATAGCTATTTTTTTATTTACTTTTTGGGGAAGGAGTTTCTTTATCCTATACACAGCATCACTCAGCCAATCTATAAGAACAATAATGTAAACGACATCTTTCATCGATAGCTCCGCCAAGTTACGAATTTCATCGTTTAGGTCTGCAATGCAATACATTATTTTCTGTAGATAATCACAACTGAGAGAATACATACTATTCCCTTTCTCATCTTTCCAAATCCAATGCTTATCGAATCCGCCTACAAACTTTGGATACTTTATTCGATCCATACAACTCCTGCTTATATAATCAATTTTCCGGCATTCTTTTGCCTCTCCGCCCGCGCGATCTGCTTCTCCCACGTCTTTTCTGTTTCGCAGCGGAGAAAATCGCGGAGCGGTTCGATCTCCTGAAAGCTGTCCCATGCTTCAAGCGCTTCATAATATGCCCTGCGGTTTTCCTCATGGATGATGACCGGCGGGTGATTATGCAGCACAAGGAAATAGTTCATAGCCAGCCGCCCGGTTCTGCCGTTCCCATCCGCAAACGGATGGATATTCTCAAACTTGGCATGGAAGTACGCCGCAGCCGTCATCGCATTCTTATCGGGAATATCCGAGAGTTCCGAAAGCAGCTCGTTCATTTCTTCCGCAACGTCCTCTGCCGAAGCGCCGATTTCCTCGCGGCCCGTCACGTAATCGTGCAGCTTGTAGGTTCCCGGCCTTTCGCCGAGCTGGTATCGCCGGGTATCGTAGGTGTTCTGCGTCAGTTTCTTCTGAAATTCGCAGATCAGCCTTGCATCCAGCGGACGCCTTGCGCTGAACGACACCAGAAACAGCTCGTTTGCCTCCTTTGCGTTACGGATCTCAAAAAGAGTGCGGAGATCACCCGTATAGGAGGTTACGCCGTCATGTTCAAAAATTTCTCTGGTATCGTGATAGGTAATCCTGTCATTCTCAATTTTACCCGAATGATAGGCAAATGCAATGCTATGGCCGTTCAGGGCTTCGGCAAGCTCCGCATCATTCGTGATGTTCTTTTGCTGCCAAAGCGCTACGACTTTTTCATACTGTGTCATAACATGAGCCTCCTTTGTGTGCTTATTATAGCATAACCGGCAGCTTCCTGAAAAGACAAAAACCGGAACTCAGTTCCGGTTTTCCCATTTCCTAACCAGATTATAAAATGTGCTTCGCTTTACTCCCAGCTCCCCGGCAGCTTTCACCGCAGTCATGCGTCTTTCCCTCCACCGCGCATACACAGCTTCCCAGTTTGCCGGATAGCCGATCTCCGGCCTGCCGAGGGACTTGCCCTTTTTCTTTGCGGCCGCAATCCCCTCTGCCTGCCGCTCCTTGATCTCCCTCCGCTCCTGTTCGGCAATGCTGGCCAGCACCTCGATCAGCACGTTATTGACCATATCCATAATCCATTCCTGCCCTTCCGGCAGATTGACCATCGTTGTCGGGATGTCCATCACCATAACGCGAATGTGCTGCGCGCGGAAGTATTCCAGTTCCCGTCGGATATGCTGCTTATTGCGGCTCAGCCGGTCTAGGGATTTTACCACCAACGTATCCTCGCTGCGCAAGAGCTGATTCCGCAGCGCCTGATAACCGGGGCGTTCCAGCGTCGCCCCGCTAGCCTTATCCACAATGATCTCCCTGTCTGATAACCCTATGCTGCGGAACGCTTCAAGCTGACGGTCTAAATTCTGCTCCTTGCTGGATACTCTCGCATATCCCCATGTCTTACTGCTCATAATTCCCTCCAAAGTGTCTAAAAAGGTTCAAAGTTTTTTGCACATGTCCGGAAATTAACTTCCACACCTTTCTGGACATTTTTGTAATCATAAAAACTTACTAAATTTCTGATTATCTTTTCATAAGTTGGTAAATGCCGATAT
>URQJ01000033.1 GCA_900549945.1 uncultured Oscillospiraceae bacterium | reverse complement strand
GCTGGCGCTTTCCGCACCGCCGCGCGGGTCTGCCGCAGCAGGGCGGCGTCCGGCTGCACATCGCTTTGCATGGCGCTGTATTTTTCCCGTAGGGTCATGGTGTTCATCCTTTCTGTGTCAGGCTTCGTCCCGAAGAAGATCGGCGAGGCGGCTGCGCGCACGTGTGAGCTGCGTGCGCACCGTCGATGGCTTTCGGTGCAGCAGCGCGCCGATCTCCTCGGCGGTGTAGCCCTCATAGTAAAAGAGGTGGATGACGGTGCGGTATTTCGGCGCAAGCCGCAGGAGTGCCTCGTGCAGTTCCAGCGATTCCGGTGCGGAAAACGGCGCGGCGTCCGCCGTCTCCTGCGGCTCGTGCGGCATTTTGGAGAGGCAGCTCTTCGCGCGGTTGATCGTCACGCGCAGCAGCCACGCCTTGCGGTGCTCCTCGCTCTGGAATGCGGGCGCGCGGCGGTAGTACCGCAGGAAAACCTCTTGAAAAATGTCGTCTGCATCCGCCTTGCTGCGTGCGTAGGCGAAGGCGAGCCGGTAGACCATATTGCCGTACCGCTCGAATACGTCCTCGAGCTCGCTTTCGGGGATGTCCCGCATGCGTTTTTCACCTCCCTCTGTTTTTTTGAAAAACATGCTTTTCACTAAGAATACCCTGCGGGGCGGGGAATTGCTACAGGAAATTAAAATTTTTTGGAAAGCAAAGTGGGAGCCGTCCGCGGACGGTTCCCACCGATTTTATATAGATTGCGCTGAAGCCGGCTTCATGCCGCAGCGCTGTCGGGATGATGTACTCAGCGCACCTTCCAGCGGTCGTTGTAGGTGCCGGAGAGGTCGGCGATCTTGCCCTCGTCCTTTGCCTCCTTGACGTGCGACACGGCGCGGCGCTCGTCGAGCAGCTTTAAAAACAGTTCCTTGTCCACCGGCACGTCCTGCGGTTTGCCGGTCCAGTCGGAGAGGTGGATCGCATTCGAGATATTGAGGCCGTTGATGCCCTCATAGCCCGGCGCGAGCAGCTCTTCGCCGTGCAGGATCGCGTTCGTGAAGTTCTGCAGAATGCCGTTGTGCCCGAGCTCGATGTTCTCCGTCTCAATTTCCGTGACGGTCATTTTCGGCTGCGCAAAGCCCTCGGGGCAGGTGAAGCAGAATTCGCGCTCCGGCGTCTCGAGCGCCCAGTGCGTCAGCTTGCCGTCCTCCCAGACGAGCTTGCCCTTGTCGCCGGAGATCTCGAGGCGGTTCGTGCCGGGGCACTCGCCGGTCGTCGTGATGAACACGCCGGTCGCGCCGTTCGGGTACTCGGCGTAGGCCGTCACCTCGTCCTCCACCTCGATGTTGTGCCAGCGGCCGTATTTGCAGTGCGCGCTGATCTTGTTCGGCATGCCGAAAATCCACTGCCACAGGTCGAGGTTGTGCGGGCACTGGTTGATCAGCACGCCGCCGCCCTCGCCGGCCCACGTTGCGCGCCATGTGCCGCTGTCGTAGTAAGACTGTGTGCGGTACCAATTTGTGATGATCCAGACGCAGCGCTTGAGCTCGCCGAGCGCGCCGCTCTGCACGAGCTCGCGCATTTTCTGGAACTTCGGGTTCGTGCGCTGGTTGTACATAATGCCGAAAACCCTGCCCGATTTTTTTGCGGCCTCGTTCATCTCCTCGACCTGCTTCGTGTAGACGCCGGCCGGCTTTTCGGAGAGCACGTGCATGCCCTTTTCAAAGCCGTAGATCGCGATGGGGGAATGCAGGTAGTGCGGCGTCGCGACGAGGATCGCCGTGCACAGGCCGCTGTCGATCATCTCCTTGTAGTCGATGAAGCAGGGGACGTCCGGCAGGTTTTCCGCCGCCCAGAGCCGCTTCGATTCTGCGATGTCGCAGACCGCGGCGAGCTCCATGCCCTGAATGTTTCCGGCCAGAATGCTCTTCGCGTGCGCGGAGCCCATGTTGCCGATGCCAATGATGCCGATTTTTACTGTTTCGCTCATTTCTTGCAACTCCTTACAGATTGATTTTTTCGCAGATCGCGTGCAGCGCATTTGCGGCGGCGTCGAACGCCTCCTCGCCGGAGCGGTACACGCGCTTGTGTGTGAGTTCCTCGTCCTGCAAATTCGAAAGGCCGCTGAAATCGAACAGATGCGGCTCGAGCGTCAGGATGTACGGCCTGCCCGTTTCGGCGAGCGCCGCGAGAAGCTGCGGCACCGAGCCGTCGCCCTCGCCGGCCGGCACGACCGAGCCGTCCGCAAACAGCGCGTCCTTGATGTGCATGTAGTCGATCATCGGGGAAAGCGCCTTGAAATTCACGGCGGGGTCGTCGCCGCACTGGATGTAGTTTGCCGGGTCAAACACGCAGCGCAGGCCGGGCACGGCCGCATGCAGCTTCTGCACGCGGGCGAGCGTGTCGCCGTAAATGCCCTTTTCGTTTTCGTGGCAGCAGTGCACGCCGTTTTCCTCGGCGTAGGCGACGAGCGCCGAAACGCGCCGCACGACCTCGCCGAAATGGCTTTCCGGGTCGTCGCCCTGCGGGATAAAGAAGCTGAACATGCGGATGCGGGCGGTGCCGAGCCTTTTCGCGATCTCGACCGCGCGCTTGAATTTCTCAAAATGCGGGGCGAAATCGTCCAGAATACCGATCTTACCGATCGGCGAGCCGACCGCCGAAACGCCGATTCCGGCCTTTTCGAGCTTCTCACAGACCGCATCGAGCTCCGCGTCCGTGAGGTCGAGCACGCCCTTGCCGTCCACGCCGCGGATCTCGAGCAGAGGGATGCGGTTGCGGGCGAGCGCCGCGAGCTGTGCGTCAAAATTCGGGTCGGCCTCGTCCGCGAAGGCGGAGAGAGTAAAGTTGAGTGCCATGGGTGTCCTCCTTTTAGAAGCTGCAATTTGCCGCGAGCAGGTTCTTCGCGCTGAGCGCGAGCTCGTCGAACGGGTCGCGGTCGTAGCAGTCGTCCTGCTCGATCATCGCGTAATGGATGCCCGTTTCCGCACAGGCCTCGAGGATCGCGTCGAAATCGAGGTTGCCGTCCATAACGGCGGCGAAGCGGTGCTCGTGCCCGTGCATTTTCATGTCCTTGAAGTGGATCACGTCGATGCGGCCCGCAAGGCGCTCGATCTGGCGCGCCGGAGAGCGGCCGCCGAACTGCGTCCAGTACACGTCGAGGATGAAGCCCCATTTTTCGGGGTCGGTTTCCTCGGCCATCCAGTCGATCAGGCACTTGTTTTCGAACTGCTCGTACTCAAAGCCGTGGTTGTGGTAGTGCAGCTTCATGCCGGCGTCGTGCAGCTTGTCGGCCGCCGGGGCGAAGTCGGTCAAAAACGCGCGCATGCCCTCGAGCGAGCCGGTGTATTTCTGCGGCATCATGCCGATGCCGACGTGCTCGCAGCCCATGATGCGGTGGTTTTCGATGACCTGCTCGGTGTTTTCGAGGATGAACTGCGGGTTTGTATGCGTGATGATGATCTTGAGGTCGTTTTCGTCGCAGACCGCGCGGATGATGCGCGGGTCGATGTCGCCGAACGCGGAGACCTGCAGTGTCTTGAAGCCGATGTCGTGCAGCTTTTTCGCCGTCACGCGGAGGTCGGCCTCGTTCTGTGCAAAATTGCGGATCGTAAAGCCCTGTGCGCCGATAATCATAGGAAACGTCCTTTCTGCGGCGTGCGCCGCCTGTATAAAATTCAGATTAAACGCCGGAGTAGGCGGAGAAGCCGCCGTCAACCGGGATCGTGATGCCGGTGATGAAGCCCGCCGCCTCGTTGTCGATCAAAAAGCGGAGCGTGCCGAGCAGCTCCTCGGGCTTGCCGAACCGGCCCATCGGCGTCTGCGAGATGATCTTGTGGCTGCGCGGCGTGAGGCTGCCGTCCGCGTTGAAGAGCAGCGCGCGGTTCTGGTTCGTCGCGAAGAAGCCGGGCGCGATCGCGTTGACGCGGATGCCGCAGTTCGCAAAGTGCACGGCGAGCCACTGCGTGAAGTTCGAAACGGCGGCCTTCGCACCGCTGTAGGCCGGGATCTTCGTCAGCGGCGTGTAGGCGTTCATCGAGGAGATATTGACGATGGAGCCGCCGGTCTCGAGCATGTCGCGCGCGAACGCCTGCGTCGTCAGCAGCGTGCCGAGAAAGTTCAGGTTAAAGACAAACGAGACGCCGTCCTTGTCGAGGTCGAAGAAGGAGCGGGCGGTTTCGTCGAGCAGGTCGGCCTTGTCGAAGTATTCGCCGGTCGTCGTGCCCTTCGGGTTGTTGCCGCCCGCGCCGTTGACGAGCACCTCGCAGTGCCCGAAGGCCTTTTCCACGGCCTCGTGCGCGGCGGCGAGGCTCTCGGGGTCGAGCACATTGGCCTGCACGGCGACAGCCTCGCCGCCGTTTTTGCGGATCTCCGCGGCGGCGGCTTCGGCGGCCTCTAGGTTCAAATCGAGCAGCGCGACCTTGTGGCCGTCCGCCGCGAGCGCTTTGGCGAAGGCGCTGCAAAGCACGCCGCCCGCGCCGGTGATGACGATATTCATGAGCAATTCCTCCCTTTTATCTGGTTCCGCACGGCTTTGCGACAAAGCGCGCCGTGCGGGCCTGCGGGCCGAAGCGTGTTGCGGGCCCGCAGAGCGGTTATGCAAACAGCGCGCGGCTGTTTTCGACGCAGAGGCGGCGGAGCAGCTTCATCGCGGCCGCTTCCGAAAGCAGCGTGCCGCCGTCGAGCTCCTCGGCGATGCGGGCGCACAGCACGCGGCGGAAGTAATCGTGCCGCGCGTAGGAAAGGAAGCTGCGGCTGTCCGTCAGCATGCCGTAAAACTGGGCGAGGTGGCCCGTTTCGGCCAGTATGTTCATCTGCTCCTCCATGCCGCGTTTGTGGTCGCAGAACCACCATGCCGCGCCGGGCACAACGCCGCGGAAGCTGCCGGCGGTCGTCGCGATCGCCATGTACATCGAGGGCTCGAGCGTGTAGAGGATCGTGCGCGGCAGGCCGTCCGCTTTGTCCATCGCGTCGAGCAGAGCGGCGACGTCGCGCTCCGGGATCGGGTCACCCACGCAGTCGCCGCCAGCGTCGGGGCCGACCGATTCGAACAGGCGCGTGCAGGCGTTGCGGCGCACATTCAGGTGCAGCTGCATCGTGACATTGTGCCGCTTGTATTCGGCGGCGAGGAACACGTACATTTCAAAGAGGAAATCGCGGTATTCGGCCTCGGCGACGCTTTCGCCGGCGAGCGCCCGTCGGAAGGTCTTGGCGGCGCAGCAGGCGGCGTCCCGCTTTGGAAATGCCTCGATGCCGATGTCGCTGACGCGGCAGCCGTTCGCACAGAAGAAATCGAGCCGCGCGGAGAGCGCCTTTTTGAGGTCATCGAGCGATTCGACCGCAAAGCCGCAGGCGTCCGAAAGGCGCGCGAGGTAGGCGCGGTAATCGGCGAGCACAATGCTGAGCGCCGCATCCGTGCGGAACGACGGCACCACGCGCACGGAAAAGTCCTTATCCTGCGCGATCAGGCGGTGGTACTCGAGTGAATCGGCCGGGTCGTCAGTCGTCGCGACGAGCTCGACGCGGCTTTGCGCCATCAGCTTTCGCGGCGAGAGCGCGTGCGCCCGGATGTAATCGTTCGCGCGGTCGAAGATGCCGTCGGCCGTCTCCGCCGAGAGCGCATCCTCGATGCCGAAGAACATTGAAAGCTCCATGTGCGACCAGACGTACAGCGGGTTGCCGGCGGCGGTCTCGATGCAGTCCGCATAGGCGCGGAACTTCTCGCGCGCGGGTGCGCCGCCGGTGATCAGGCGCTCCGGCACGCCGCAGGCGCGCATCAGGCGCCATTTGTAGTGGTCGCCGGAAAGCCAGACCTGCGCGATGTCCGTGAACACCTTGTCCTCCAGAATTTCCTTCGGCGACAGGTGGCAGTGGTAGTCGACAATCGGCAGGCCGCGCACCGCCTCATACAGCCGCTTTGCCGTGCCGCTTTTCAAAAATAAATCCTCCCGCATGGGAACAAAACTCCTTCCTGTGCTCTGTTACTGTAAGTATAACATATGAAATTGCAAAATAAATGGTATATGTCGCCGGATAGATTGCAAATCGATTCATTTTGTGCTATGCTTTGTAAAAAGGGGAGGCTGCTCATGGAGGGGCGCAGAGAGGACAGGGCGCAGGTGATGCTCGAGGCGGATTTCGAGGCGCACCACAACCGCGACCCGTATTTTCGGACGATCGAATTTCACGCGCACGATTTTCTCGAGCTGTACCTCTTTCTCGACGGCAGCGTGACGTACTACATCGAGGATCAGGTCTACGACCTATGCCCGGGCGACCTGCTTGTCATCCCGCCGGGGCGGATGCACCGGCCGGTCATCGCGAACGAGCATGCGGCGTACGAGCGCATGGTGCTGTGGGTGGAGCTCGACTACATCGCGCGGATCGACGGCGCGGCGGGCGAGCTGCAGGCGGCGCTGCGCGGCGTCGGGCCGAACGGCTACTGCGTCCCGTTTCGGGGCGACGACCTGATTTTCGCGGTAACGCTGTTCAAGCGCATCGTGGAGATGCACCGCAGCGGCGCGGACGGTGTGTTTACGGCTTCGGCGATCCGCCTCTACCTGCGCGGCGTTTTCGAGGCGTACAGTCTTGTCGAGAAGCAGGCGCAGGGGGAAACGGCGGTGATCCCGCAGGTGATTCGCTACCTCACCGCGCATTTCCGCGAGCCGCTGCGGCTCGACGATCTGGCGGCGCGTTTCTTCATCAGCAAGTCGTACCTGAACCGCCACTTTAAGGCGTACACGAACGCGACGGTTTACGCCTATCTGATGGCGCTGCGCATCACCCATGCGCGCCGGATGCTGCGCGAGGGCGCGACGGCGGCCGAAGCCGGGCGCGAGTGCGGGTTCTCCGACTACTCGACGTTTTACAAGGCGTTCAGGGCGCAGACCGGCATCACGCCGCAGGAATTCAAGGCGCGCGTGTAGGGGCGCGGGGGAGGAGGCGAGAATATGCGGGCATACTTTCTTAAGACGGCGCGTATCGGTTTTTCGGCGTGACAGGCAGAGGATCTTCCGTTCGCGGTGGGATTATGGTGTGATCCTGCGGTGGCGGGGATGATCTGTGCGCGTGGGTGTTTCACGCAGCAGGAGGCAGCGGATCGGCTGCGGCTGGAAATGGAGAATCTGTGCCGGTACGGCGTGCAGTATTATCCGCTGTTTCTGCTGGAGAACGATGTGTTTATCGGCTGCTGCGGCCTGCGGCCCGGCAGTGTGCCGCGAGAATTCGAGCTGGGATTCCATTTGAAACCGGCGTACTGGGGGAAGGGGTTAGGTTTTGAGGCAGCGAAAGCCGCGGTTGAATACGGATTTTCCAAATGCCATGCCGATGTAATCTGCGCTGGGCATCATCCGAAGAATGCGGGGTCTGCTAGGCTGCTGGCCCGGCTGGGATTCGTCTATACGGGAGACGCGTTTTATGCGCCGACCGGGCTGCATCACCCCACCTACCGCTTGTCGCCGCCGACTGCGGTCGGCCCGGAGAAGCAGGCGTCGGAATCCTGAAAACAGGTGAAAGAGAGGGGAGGAGGGCATCCCGTTTGGATGCCCTCCTCCCCTTTTGGTTGAAAGGAAACGCTTGTAATCGAATTTATGCGACGCCCTGATTGGCGCTTTCGATCGCCGCATTCGTGCTGTTGGCAGCCTCCTCGACCGCCGCTGTCACATCGCCGCCGTTAAAGACGGATTCGAGCGCCGCGACAAGGTCGGTGCGGAGCTGCGGGAGCTGGGAGAGCAGCGGGCCCGCGGTGATGCCGTTGACCTTCGAATTCAAGAGCTGATCAGCCGAAACCTTGAGCTGCGGGTATTCCTCGTAGGCTGCGAGCATCGATTCCGTCTCGTAGGCGCCGCTGCAGATCGGGTAGTAGCCGGTGCCGGCGGCCCATACGGCCTGCACATCGGCGGAGGTCGCGTACTTGAAAAATTCCATCACGCCCGCCTCGGTTTCTTCGTCGATGCCGGCCGCCACGCACAGCGCGCCGCCGCCCGCGTAGACGCCCTGCGCATCGGTGCCCTCCGGCACGGGCAGCATCGCGATGCCGACCTCAAAGTCGCAGCTGTCGATGACGTTGCGTGCGACGGCGGAGGAGGAGATGTACATGCCGATCTGCTGCTGGGTGAAGCCGCTCAGCGTGTTCGTGCCGTCGGAGCCGTAGTTGAGCAGCAGGTTCTTGTCCTGCAGATCCTTGATCCAGTTGAAGATCTCGATGATCTGGTCCTGATAGGCGACCTCGGTGGCGCGGCCGCTTCTGCCGTTTTCGTTGTTGATTGTGTAGCCGCCCATGTTCGTGACCATCTGGTCGAGCGCATAGCCGTAGGCGTACATGCCGACCGGCATCACGCTGCTGCCGCTCGCCGCAATCTTTTCGGCGGCCTCGGTGATGCCCTCAAAGGTCGTGGGAAATTCCGTATAGCCTGCGTCCTTGAAGAGCTGCGCGTTGTAGTAGACGACCGGGGAGGAGCAGTTGAAGGGCATCACGTAGAGCGTGCCGTCCACGGTGTAGAAGTTGACCGCCTGCTCGAGCAGGTCGCTGTCGTCGAAGCTGTACTTCTCGATCAGGTCGGAAACCGACTGCACCATGCCCGAATCGATCATGGACTGGAGGTTCTGCTCGCCGATCTGGATGATGTCGGCGGAGCCGTCGCCGTTTGCCATGCTGAAGAACTTGCCGGTCGATTCGTCGTAGGTGCCCTGGTTTTCCGCGACGACCTCGTACTTGTCCTGACTCGCGTTGAAGTCGGCGACGATGCCGTCGAGCACCTCCTGATTCGCGCCGCTCATCGAATGCCAGAGCGAGATCTGCACCTTGCCGTCCGCACTTTGCGCGGCGGAGCTGCCCTGTACGGCGGAGGTGCTGCCGGTGCTGCTGCCGTCTGTGCCGCCGGCGCAGCCCGTGAGCGCGAGCATTGCGGCCGCTGCGCAGGCGATGGCGCGCAGCGCGGTTTTTTTAACACTGTTTTTCATTTTTTTCATCCTTTCAAAATCAGGTGTGTCCGCGGGTTTCAAAAAGTGCGCGGGCACGCTTTATTTTAATGCTCCCTTGGTCATGCCCTCTTGCAGGCGTTTCTGACCGAAGAAGATTAAAAGCAGTGTGGGCAGCGATGTGATCATCGCGCCGGCGGCCATCATGCCGTAATCGCTGACGGCCTCGGTGTTCTTGAGCTGGCGCAGGCCAATCTGCACGGTGCGCACGGTGTCCTCCGTGGTGGAGAGCAGCGGCCAGAGGTAGGAATTCCAGCTCACGAGGAAGAAGTAGATCGCGAGCGTCACGACGGTGTTTTTCACCATCGGCGCGACAACGCGGATGAAGAAGGCGAAATCCGAGACGCCGACGACCGTGGAGGCCTCCTTGAGCTCAAGCGGGATCTGCATCATGTTCTGCCGGAAAAGGAAGATGCCGAAGGTGGAGGCGACGCCGGGCAGAATCAGGCCGGGAAAAGTGTTGAGCAGGTTCCACGAGCGGATCGTCTGGAAATTTGAGATGACGAGCACCTCGCCCGGGATCATCATCGTCGCCATCATGATGAGGAAGATGATCTTCTTGCCGCGGAATGGGGTGAACACGATCGCGTAGGCGGCGAGCAGCGCAAAGGTGATCTGCAGCGTCGTCGAGAGCACGCCGGTGACGGCGGAGTTGATCATGTACCGCAGCAGCGGCTGCGTGTTGAAGGCGTTGATGTAGTTTGTAAAATCGAGCTTTGAGGGGATGTAGTTGCCCTGTAAAATATCGTTGAGGTCGGAAAAGCTCAGGCAGATTGAAAAGAGGATCGGGAAACATACGAGCACGGCGGCGGCCGTCAGGATGATGTAGGTGACGGCGGTCTGCGTCTTTCTCACTGGTAGGTCACCAGCCTTTCGGTGAGCTTCGTCTGCAGCTGCGAGACGAGCAGAATCAAAAGGAAGAGCACGACGCCCTGCGCCGAGGCCGAGCCGATGCGGAAGTTGACGAACGCGTCCTTGTAGAGACGGTAGACGAGCAGGTTCGTGCTGTTGTTTGGGCCGCCGGCCGTGAGCATGTCGATCAGGCCGAAGGACTGAAACGCGCCGATCAGCGCCGTCGTAAAGACGAAGAACAGCGAGGGGGAGATGAGCGGAATCGTCACCTTGAAGAGGCGGTAGAAAAAGCCGCCGCCGACGATCTCGACGCTCTCATAATGCGAGTCGTCGATGTTCTTGAGCCCGCCCATCAAAACGAGGTACGAAAAGCCGATGTTCATCCAGATCGACACCGCTGAAACGGAGAGCAGCGCGCAGTTTGCGTCGGTCAGCCAGCCGACCGGCCGGCCGCCGAGCGAGGAGATGAGGTGGTTTAAAAGGCCCGCCGTGGGGTGGAACAGGAGGTTCCAGAACACGGAGCCTGCCGCGACCGAAATGCCCATCGTGGAGGAAAAGATCGTGCGGAAAACGCCCATGCCCGGCAGATTGCTGCACGAGAGCACGGCGAGCATCAGCGAGATGATCACCGTGAGCGGCACGGTCAGAACGAGATAGAGCAGCGTGTTGCCGAGGTTTTGCAGGTATTTCGGGTCGGTGAAGAGCGAGATATAGTTTTGAATATCGACGAACTGCGTCAGCGCGCCGGTGTTCGTCGTGGCAAAAAAGCTCGTGACGAGCGTTTTCACAAACGGGTAGAACGTGAAGATCAGAAAGATCAGCATAGAGGGGAGCAGGTAGATGATCCAGAGCGGGAGGCGCTTCGTTTTTGAGACCGGCGCCTCCGCCGTATCCTGCACGGCGTCGTGTATATATTCCATGGCGTTTTCCTCCTCAGGCCGACTGCCGGTCGCTGCCCTTGATCGTCAGGGCGGAGCGGAGCAGTACGCCGGTTTCTTCGTCGAAGAAATGGAAGGTGTCGGGCGAAAGCAGCACGCGGATGGCGCGGCCGCCCTCGAGCAGGTACTGCCCCGGCCAGCGCGCGGTGAAGGTGTGCGCGCCGACGGAGAAGAGCACCTGCGTTTCGTTGCCCATCATTTCCGTGCTGCAAAGCGTCGCGGTGCAGGCCGCGGCGCTGCCCGGCGCGGCAAGCTCAATTTGCTCGGGGCGCACGCCGATTTTCCAGCGGCTGCCTTCGGGCAGGCTGCGGCGCTCGCTTTCGGTAAGCGGCACGGCGAGCGAGTGGTTCAGCACGAGCGTGCTGCCGCTCAGCTCGGCCTCGGCGATGTTCATCTGCGGCGAGCCGATGAAGCCCGCGACGAACGTGTTGGCCGGCGCGTTGTACAGTTCGAGCGGCGTGCCGGTCTGCTGCACCTTGCCGTCGTGCAGCACCATGATGCGGTCGCCCATCGTCATCGCCTCAACCTGATCGTGCGTGACGTAGATGACGGTCAGCCCGAGCTGGCGCTGGATGCGGCGGATCTCGGTGCGCATGTGGCCGCGCAGCTTGGCGTCGAGGTTTGAGAGCGGCTCGTCCATGAGGCAGATGGGGGAGTGGCTGCAAACGCTGCGGGCGAGCGCGACGCGCTGGCGCTGGCCGCCGGAGAGCTCGCGGGGCTTGCGGCTGAGGTATTCGGTGAGGCCGAGCATTTCGGCGGCTTCCGCGAGGCGTTCCTTCTGCTCCGACTTTGGCACCTTGCGCACGTCGAGGCCGAAGAGGATGTTGTCGCGCACCGTCATGTGCGGGTAGAGCGCGTAGTTCTGAAATACCATCGAGAGGTTGCGGTCCTTCGGCGGCATCTCGTTCGCGATTTTGCCGTCGAGCATCAGCGTGCCGGAGGAGATTTTCTCAAGGCCGGCGATGATGCGCAGCAGCGTGCTCTTGCCGCAGCCGGACGGGCCGACGAGGATGAAGAATTCGCCCTCGCGCACGTCGAGGCTGATGCCCTCGAGAATGTTCTTTTTGCCGTCGTACGTCTTGACGACGTCGCGGATCTCTATTTTATTCATATTCGGTTCCTTTCTTCCCTGCCCGGTGCGCGGCCTTGACGCCGGCCCGGGCGCTGTGCCGTGCCTGCGGCTTATTTTGCCTTGGCTCTCGCCCCGAAAAAGTGCATGACGTTGAGGTCGGCCTCGAGGTCGCTGCCGTGCGTGCCGTAGCCGTCCTCGTTCGTGTGGATGCCGTGGTCGGTCGCCCAGCAGACCATGCGGTCGAAGCTCTGCCAGCTTTCCTCGGCGGCGGTGCAGAGGCGGTCGAAGGCGGCGATGTGGTGCTTCAGCGCCGCGAGCGAGCGCTCGGACTCCGGAAACGTGCGGTGCATCACGTCGTCGTACTCCTGATTGTAGACGACAATCACGTCGTAATCGCTTTCGCGGATGAGCGCTTCGGCTTTGTCGGTCACCTCGCCGTCGTAGGGGAGGATGAAGTAATCGACATTGCGCCCGCCGAAGATGATCGCCATGCTCGAGTTCTCCACGGCGACCACCGCGGTTTTCAGATCGGACTGCGCGAGGCAGTCGAACAGGGATTCCTGCGCGAGCACATGCTTCTCGTATTTCTGGATGCCGTGCTTTATGGGCTCGACGCCGGTGTACATCGTGCCGAAGCAGACCGGCGTGACTGAGGGCAGTACCGTGCAGACCGGCACGGCGAGCTGTGTGTGCCGCAGCACGGGGGCGAACCATTCGGTGTACTTCTGCCAAAGCCACATGCCCACGGCGTCCGGGTTATAGATCAGCAACTTTTCGGCACGCTGCATGCCGGCCGCCTGCAAGAGCGTTTTCGCAAAGGAAAACGGCTCTGCGGCCTCCTTCGGCGCCGGGATGCCGATGCACCCGGCGACCGATGCGGCAAACTGTGTCATGGAAACAGTGTTTTTCATTTGGATTCCCTTTCTTCTCCGGCCCTTTCCGCCCTATGGCGCGGGCCGCCTCAAATCTTTTCTTCGTTTGCTTAGTCTATTCTAAAACACTTTGCCGGGCTGTGCATCAAGGCTGTGTAAAGCTTTGTTTCAAATTGCGTCAAAAAAGCCGAGAACCCCGGACGCGCAGCCGCAGGGGCTGTGTTCCGGGGTTCTCGGTGTGTTTATTTCAGATTCGTCGTAAGCTGGTTTAGGCCTCCATCTCCGCGCCGTTGTAGTCGATGTACCACTTCTCGCGGGAAACGGGCGTTTCACCGGTCATCAGGCGGCAGAAGCCTTCTGCCGCCACCTCCGGCTCGATCTGCGCCGTGGTGCGGCCCATATCGGTGTTCATGCGGCCGGGGTGCACGGCGTAGAAATCGACGTCGGGAACCGACGCGTTGAGAATGCCGCAGGCCTTTGTGGCGGCAGCCTTCGAGAGCGCGTAGCACGGCACCCATGTGCCGCAGCTGCGGACGCCGACGCCCTCGGAGGTGACGGTGAAGATCCGGCCGCCTTTCTTTATATAGGGGTAAAAGCATTTGGCGGCGATCACGGGGCCGACGGCGTTCACGTCGAGGGTGCGGCGCAGCTCGCCGACGTCGCATTCGTGCAGCAGCTTCACGCGGTCGCCGTCGAGCAGTACGCCCGCGACGGTGCAGAGCGCGTCGATTTCACCGAGGAATGCGGCGGCCTGCCCGGCCGCCTCGGCCATCTGCGCCTCGTCGGTCACATCGGCGCTCAGAACGCGGAGCGCCTCCGGGTAAGAGGCGGCAAGCGCCTCGAGCGCCGCGGAAAACGAGGAGGCGCCGG
>URQJ01000032.1 GCA_900549945.1 uncultured Oscillospiraceae bacterium | reverse complement strand
GCGACCACCGAGATCTACACTCTTTCCCTACACGACGCTCTTCCGATCTGCCATCTGAACAACGGGCGCAGGTCCGACGCGGCGTGCCGCATCGACGACTCCGACCAGCGTGAACGCAGCCCGGCCAGGAACCCCAGCACATGCGAGCCATCCGAACCGTCCAACGACACGACCCCATGAGATTCCAGCCACGTGAGGAACAAGCCCGCCATCCGACGGTAATGCCCCACCGTCGCCGAAGCCAGTCCCGAACCGGCGAGATACGCCTCCCAACGCTCCATGACCACGGCCAAACCCGGAACCACCGGCTCCGCAAGCCTACTCCTGCGCCACTTGCCCAGGTCCACCGAACCGGACCGCAGATACGAGTCGCACAAACGCGCCAGCCTGCCGTAATCGAACCACCGCTGCCTGCTGAAACCGCCCGTCCGCTCACTGAAGGTCGACGCGGCGAACCCCGCGCCCAACCCACGCGTGTACACCGCATCCGGGCCTCCGGCGTACCGTTCCAACGCCCTGATGGACTTGCGGTACTGGCCTATGGTGGATTCCATATAACCGGCCCCGTAAAGCGCGCGGACCACCTCGCCCGCGACATGGCCAACCGTCGTCTCACCCATGGCAAACTCCTTCGTTCGAATCAAATGGGACAAGACGAACATAACCCGGAACGTTAAGCCGGGAAACCACATGGGACACGGCCAGCCACCAAGACCCCGAACCGTTCCCCGGCTTAACAACAAACCCGGCTTAATCGGAATGGACCACGGGACGGGCGTTGTCGGGCAGCGTCTCCGCCGCCTCGGCGAGCATCGGGTCGAAGGGGAAGGCCGCGGGCTCGGGGGAGAGCACCGCGTAGAAATCGCCGTCGAGGGCGAACACATCGCCGGCGCGCAGCGTGAAGATGCGCTCTGCGCCGACCGTGCCGTCGAGCAGCGAAAAGAGCCGCAGGCAGGTCGTGTTCACCTGCGCGAAATCGCTCTGCGGCACGGAGAAAAAGTGCGAAAACACGGCGAATTCGAGGATCGGGCACGCGCTGCGCGCCGCGGCGGGCAGCGCCGGGATGTAGACGCGGTCGAAATAATTCGGGTCCTGCCGCAGCTTTTTCAAAAAGCCGTTCATATGGTCGCGGTGGCAGTGCGTCAGCAGAAACTGCCGCTGCCGCGCGCCGCTGTACCGGTCGAAGATCTCCGCAAAGCGCCGGTCGATCTCGGTTTCACCCTGCCGCGTGTAGCGGCTGACGGAGCCGCAGTCGACCATCAAAATCGAATTGCTGCGTCCGACGAGCACCGTGCAGTCGCCGTATTCCACGTCGTGCAGCTCAATTCTCTCCATCGGCCGCCCCCTGCACCTTTTTGTAGAGGATGCCGTTCAAATAGGCGTCGTCCTTCCATTCGCCGGCGTAGACCACGTTGCCCGCGCGGTCGAACTCCACGCCGTGGCCGCAGCGCTTGCCGTCCTTCCAGCCGCCCGCGTAGAGCAGCGTGCCGTCGCCGGAAAAGAGCGCGCCCTCGCCGGTCGGCGCGTTGTCCTTGTATTTCGCGACGAATACGGTGTCGGCCGCGGGGTCGATCGAAACGCCCGCCCCCTGCTTTTTGCCGCCCTCGATTTTTCCGGCGTAGCGCAGCGCGCCGCTCGGGTCGAAAAGCGCGGCGTAGCCCTCCGGCTTGCCGTCCGCCCAGCGGGAGACGTGCAGCGCGTGGTCGCTTTCGCGGAACGAAACGCCGAAGCCCGCGCGCTTATCGTCCTTGAAATCGCCGATATAGGAGACGGCGCCGGAGCGGTAGTGGTGCGCGCCGAAGCCGTCGCGCTTATCTGCCTTGTACTCGCCCTCGTAGAGCGTGACGCCCTCGGGCGTTTCGGTGCGCCCGAAGCCCGCGCGCCGGCCCTTTTCGAGCCGGCCGGTGTAGCGGACGGCCTCGCCCGCGCGGATCAAAGTGAGCGAAGCGGCGTCGGTCGTTTCAGCCGGTGCACCGTCCTCCTCGAGCAGGCGGCCGAGCGTTTCGCGCACGCGTTCGGCGTCTGCGGCGGAGATGCCGAGCGCCGCGAGCGCCTCGGCGGCGTCGCTTTGCGGGTCGCTGTTCGGAGATTCTCCGGCAGGGCTTTCCGCAGGCTCGGCTTCTTTTTCGGGCATTTCCTCGGCTTTTGCCGATACACTGGGGGCGGGCGCTTTTGCGGCTTCGTCCTTTTCAGGGGGCGGGGATTCCGGCTCCGCATCCGGCGCAGCGTCACGATCCTGCGACGCATCGATGCCCGGCGCATCTTCCGCCGGCTCTGCTAAGGCCGCATCGTGCGGCGCCGCGGCCTCGGGGCGAGCCTCCTCGAGAAGCTCGGCGAGCAGGTCCTCGGGGGCCGGGCGCTCCGTGCGCACGGTTTCCTCGATGCTCGTGAAGATGTATTCGGGGTCGCGCACGTCCGGCGCGCCGGGCGGCGTGATATCGCCGTCCTTGACCTCCCAGCCCATCGAGAGCATGACGGAGGCGTTGCGGCTGTCCTTCATAAAGCGGATGCGCCGCTGCTGCTCCTCGCGCGGGCAGTAGGCAAATTCGCCGGTGTCGGTTGCGATCAGCAGAAGGCTGCCGCTGCCGCAGTGGGCGTTCTGCAGGCTCTGCTCGGCTGTCTGAAAGGCATAGGGCACGGGGAAGAGCGTCGTCTCCTTCGTCTTGCCGGTGGAGCGGCTGTAGTCGAAGCGCAGCACGGCGTCGCGCGTGTCGTCGGGCTTGAAGCTGACCTTCGCGCGCTGGTCGTCGTCCGGCGCGAAATATTCGGTGCGCAGCCAGTGCTGCTCGCGGTCGAAGAAGATGCGGGCGCGTAAGGCGCCGTCCGGGTCCCAAAACGCGATGCCGCGCTGGCTGCCGTTTGAAAAGGCGGATTCCAGCGTGCGCTTGCCCGCGGATTTTTCCCACTTGAAGCCGCGGCGGCCGATTTTGCCGCGCACCTCGCCGGGCGTGCCGTCGTAGATGCCGGTTTCGCGCACGCGGGCGGCCTTTCCGGTTTCGAGAAAGCGCCGCCGCGCGCCGTACAGCGCGCCGTGAAACGCGCTGATTGTATCGAAGCCCGTGTAGCAGACCGCGTAGATTTTTCGGTTCAGCAAGCTGACGCTGATGGCGTTCGCCTTGTTTTCGGTCATAGCAGAGTCTCCCAAAGTTCAAAGTTACCCTCAGTATACCATGAAGCGACGCGTTTTTCAACGATTCCGCTCGGATTTCCTTGCACAGCACGGCGGGATCTGGTATGATATAACTTATCAAACAATCTGGGGCCGCCCGCAGAGCGCGCTCTGTCTGTGTATCCTGCCCCGCAGGATACAAGGCCGCGCTTTGAGGCGGCGGACCGGAGAGATGCCGCGGGCGCAGCGCGTCCCGGCCGTGCAAGGGGGCGGGTGCAGATGGAAAAGAAAATTTCATTCCGGCGCAAGCTGATGACCGCGGTGCTCTGCGTGACCGTGCCGCTGATCGTGCTGCTTTTTGTCAGCAATTTTTACTCCATCCACGTCTTTAACGGCAAGCTCGCCGATTCGAATATGCGCTCGATGGATTACCACGCCGGCCGCATTGAGGACGCGCTCGAATCGGTCGACGATTTCCTCACGGGCGTCATGGTGACGAGCGTCGATTTCCGCACGCTCTCCGGCGGCGCCTCGCAGCTTGACGCGTATCTCGCGTCGTACAATCTGTTTACCCAGCTCAAAACGGCGATGCCGGCGTATGAGGACCTCGGCGCCCTCTTCATTTACAGCGTGCCGAGCAGCACCGAGCGTGATATGTTCACAGGGGATTTCTCCTATGAGGAAAAGACCGAGATCCGCAGCTTTGTGCGCGGGGCGGTTGGGGCGGACCTCTTTTCCTACGGCATGGGCTGGCGGCATATCGAGATCGGCGGCGAAGCCTACCTGCTGCGGTTTTACGGCGGGCGCGGCACGTACCTCGTCGCGCTGACGCCGCTCGGGCGGCTCGGGGATACGAGCCGGCTGCGGCTCGACCGCGAGGCCGTCGCGCTGTTCTCCGACCTCGACAACAACCCGCTGACGGCGGTCGACTTTGTGGAGCAGAGCGGCATCGACCTGAACGGCGACTACAGCGGCTATTTCTTCTCCGGCAGCAGCCGGCGCTACATGATCGTGGGGCGCGACATTGCGGGCACGGATTGCCGCGTGGTGCTGGCCGTCGGCGAAACGGGTTATTTCGGCGCGCTCGACATGCTGCAAAGCGTGCTCTTTGTCATTTCTG
Organism: uncultured Oscillospiraceae bacterium; assembly: GCA_900549945.1. Classification (GTDB taxonomy): domain Bacteria; phylum Bacillota; class Clostridia; order Oscillospirales; family Acutalibacteraceae; genus Hominenteromicrobium. Next base: position 9,397 of record URQJ01000032.1, on the reverse strand, counting down.
TGCTGGCGCTCGTCCTGATCCCGCTGATCCAGTGGCGGATGACGCGCTCGATTCTGCGCCCGGTCGACGAGATCCGCGGCACGATGGAGCAGATCCGCGCGGGCAAGCTCGATGCAAAGGCTGTGAGCCGCACGAACATCCGGGAATTCAGCCAGATGAACGAGACGTTCAACACGATGATGGCGCAGATCAAGAACCTGAAGATCGAATCCTACGAGAACGAGCTCGACAAGCAGAAGGCGGAGCTGCGCTATTTACAGCTTCAGATCCGCCCGCATTTCTTTTTGAACTGCCTGAAAAGCCTGTACGCGCTGGCGGAGGCCGGAAAATACGACCGCATCCAGAAGATGATCCTCGCCGTTTCGAGGCATATCCGCTATATTTTTCAGGACAGCATGGAGCTTGTGCCGCTTTCGCGGGAGCTCGACCACATCCGCAATTATATTGAAATGCAGGGCGGTTCCTCGCAGTATGCGCCGGTCTGCCGCATCGACGCCGACGCGCGGCTGCTCAGCATGATGATTCCGCCGCTTTCGCTGCAAACCTTCGTGGAAAACTCCGTCAAGCACGATTATTCGCCGGACCACCCGCTCGAGATCGACGTGCGCGCGGCGGTGCTGTGCAGCGGCGGGGATACCTTTGCGGACCTGACCGTTTCCGATAACGGCAGCGGCTTTCCCGAAAGCGTGATCCAAGAGATCAACGACCCGGACAGCCCGGTCTACGCCCAGCGCCACGTGGGCATCAACAACATCAAAAAGCGCATGGAGCTGATCTACGGCGAAGGTGTGCTTTACGCGTTTTTTAACCGCGACGTCGGCAGTGTTTCGGAGATCTTTATCCCGATCGACCCCAAAACGCTGCCCGAGAACGAAGAAAAGGAGGAGGGCACATGAACGTTCTGATCGTGGACGACCAGCCGGAGGTTGTCGAAAGCATGGCCGCCGGTGTGAACTGGACGCGCCTGGGCGCCGAAAATGTTTTCACGGCGTACAGCGTCAAGGAGGCGCAGGGGGTCTTTGAGCGCGATCGCATTGATATTCTGCTGTGCGACATCGAGATGCCGCCGACGAACGGCTTCGCGCTGCTGCGCTGGGTGCAGGAGCGGTTTTCGGGCGTGGTGTGCATTTTTCTCACCGCGCACGCGGAATTCGAGTATGCGCAGGAGGCCGTGAAGCTCGGCAGCTTCGATTATATCTTGCAGCCCGCGCCGTATGCCGAGATCGAGGCCGCCGTAGAGCGCGCCGCCTGCAAGGTGCGCGAGGCGGAAAACGAGCGGCGCTACAGCGCTTACGTGCAGTACCGCGGGGAAAAGGACGGCGAGGCGCCGAACCGGGCCGAGCAGACGCCGGTGCAGCGCGCGATGGACTACATCCGCCGCAACATCGACAAGGATTTGAGCCGCGCCGACATCGCCGAGGCGATCTACCTGAACCCCGAGTACCTCTCGCGGCTTTTCAAGCGCGAGACGGGCTCATCCCTAAACGACTACATCATCACGGAAAAGATGCGCACGGCGCAGTCGCTGCTCGGCGACACGAACATCCCGGTGAGCATCATCGCGACAAAGGTCGGCTACTCGAATTTTTCGTACTTTTCGCAGGTATTTAAAAAGTATACGGGCCTTTCGCCGCTCGAATACCGCACGGCGAAGCGGCGGCGCAAGCTGTGAGGCGCCGTTTTAGGGACTGCGGCGCTTTACGCGGCAGTTGTGAAATATCCATGAATGGATGAAAGGCGAGTAGTATATCTTGCACAAGGAACTGGAAGCGCCCGCGCGGGCGCTTCTTTTTTGATCGCTTTTTGCAGGGAGCGAAAAAGAAACTTGCAAAATCGACACGAATAAGTCATTTTTTAAACATTCGAAGTCACGATTTTTACAGAAATCAGCCTGCAAATCTGCTATTCTATATATTGTCCAAAAGCAAACCTGCGGCCCCGCCGCAGAATAGTGAAAAGTACGAAAGGAAGTAAAGACAATGGCAAAGAGAATTCTGGCAGCGCTTCTTGCAGCAGTGCTGGCCCTCTCGCTCGCTGCCTGCGCCGGCGATTCGGGCGCGAGCAGCAATGGCTCCGATTCTGCCGCGTCCGGCGAATCCAGCACGGGTTCCGATTCGGGCGAGGCCGATCTGAAAGAGCCCGAGCTCGTCACACTCGATGTCGTGACGATGGCCTCCGGCAAGGAAGAAAGCGGCGTCGCAGAGGTTGAGGAAGCGATGAACGCGATCCTCGAGGAGCAGTTCAACATCAACGTGAACCTCACGTTCCTCCCGTTCGGCAGCTATGCCGATCAGACGACTCTGATGCTCTCCTCCGGCGAGGGCATCGACCTCATCGCGGTCTACATGGTTCCGTATGCCTCCTGCGCGACCTCCGGCCAGCTCTATCCGATGGATGATCTGATTGAGGAGTACGGCCAGGGCATCATCGAGGAGCTCGGCTGGGATATGATCAACTGCGGCCGTGTCGACGGCGAGCTCTACGGCCTCACGCAGGGCCGTGACCTTGCGGCTTCGCAGGGCTTTGCATACCGTGTCGATCTCGCCGAGGAGCTCGGTCTCGACATGGAGTCCGTCAAGACGCTCGAGGATCTCGAGGCTGTTCTGAAGACCGTTAAGAATGAGACCGAGGATGTTTGGCCGGTCGCGGTTTCCGCGGGCGAGAACATCCGCAACTGGGGCTGGGACGCTCTGGGCGACGAGATGGTCAACCTCGGCGTTCTCTCGGATATGGCGCAGGACACCACCGTTGTCAACCTCTATGAGACCGAGCAGTACAAGGATCTTGTGACGACGATGTACAACTGGATGCAGGAGGGCCTCATTCAGGCCGACGCCGTCAATACCACGGAGACGGCCTCCACGCTGCTCGAGGCGGGCACGGCATTCGGCTACTTCACGAACCTCAAGCCCTACTACGCGGAGGAGAATAACGCGAACCTTCAGAACAAGATCGCCGTTGTCGACAACATGATCCCGGCGCTCGCAACGACCGACCGCGTCACGATGGCGCTGTGGTCCATCGCCGGCTCCTGCGAGCATCCGGAAGCCGCGATGAAGCTGCTCAACTCCCTCTACAGCGACCCGGAGGTTGCGAACCTCTACATGTACGGCATCGAGGGCACGCACTACGAGGTCGTTGAGGAAGGCGCCATCACGAACGGCGAAGACCGTATCAACTACCCGGAGGGTCTCGACGCGACGACCACGACCTACAGAAAGTCCGGCACATGGCTCTGCCCGAACCAGTTCATCGGCGATATCTGGGGCCTCGACCTCCCGGATAACTACTGGGATGCGACCCGCGACTTCAACAACGGTTCGCAGAAGTCCGCTGCGTTCGGCTTCTCCTTCGACGCAACGAAGACCCCGAACGAGATTGCGGCCTGCACGAACGTCGTCAACAAGTACCACAAGGCGCTCGTCTGCGGCGCGCTGAACCCGGAGGAGACTCTTCCGAAGTTCAATCAGGAGCTGAAGGATGCCGGCATCGATGCGATCATCACCGAGAAGCAGGCACAGCTCGACGCATGGCTCGCTGAGCAGGCGTAAGGCATAAAGGCTGAAACCGATTCGCTTTAGAATCCGTGTCCTTTCCCCGAAAGGGGAAGGGCATGGGCATGTACAGAGGCGCGGCGTCCTGTGCATGCCCATGCTCTTTTGGAATCTGATTCCGGAAGGAAAGAATAAGACTGAAAGGGGTTTTCAAACCATGTCGACTAAATCTGCGGCGCTGGAAAAGGAAATGCAGGCGCGCACGACGAAGCCGAAAAAGTGGCTGCGCTTCTACCGCTGCATCCCGCTTTATCTGATGTTCCTGCCGGGTGCGCTGTACCTCCTTATGGACAAGTACCTGCCGATGACCGGCCTGATCATCGCCTTTAAAAGGGTCAACTGGCGCAAGGGCATTCTGGCCAGCGACTGGGTGGGTTTCAGCAACTTTACCTACCTTTTCAAGACGAAGGACGCCGTCACCATCACGCGCAACACGGTTTTGTACAACGTGGCCTTCATCGTTCTGGGCACAGTGCTTGCGATCACGATCGCGATCCTGCTGAACGAGATCACGAGCAAAAAGATGAAGCAGGTATACCAGACGATTATCCTGCTGCCGTACCTGATTTCGATCATCGTCGTCAGCTATCTGGTGTTCGCGCTGCTCAGCTCGGAGACGGGCTTCATCAACAACACGGTTCTGAAAGCCTTTGGCGCCGAGCCGATTTCGTGGTATACCGAGCCGAAATACTGGCCGTTCATTCTCGTCATTGTCCACCTGTGGAAGGTGTTCGGCTACGACTGCATCCTCTATTATGCGACGCTCGTCGGCATCGATCAGGGCTATTATGAGGCGGCCGTCATCGACGGCGCGAACCGCTGGCAGCAGATTTGGAACGTCACGATCCCGAACCTCCTGCCCACGATCATCACGCTGACGCTGATGGCGATCGGCAAGATCTTCTATTCGGACTTCGGCCTGTTCTATCAGGTGCCGATGGATTCCGGCCCGCTGATCGACGTTACGAGCACCATTGACACATACGTCTACCGCGCGCTCGTCACGCTGAACGACATCCCGATGTCCTCGGCCGCCGGCGTTTACCAGAGCGTAGTCGGCTTTGTCCTCGTTCTTCTCGCCAACTGGGGCGTCAAGAAGATCGGCGGCGAAGAAAACGGATTGTTCTGATAAGGAGGGGAAATCACTATGGTCGAAAAGAATAAGAGCTTTCAGGTCGGCGCGCATATCGTGATGGTATTCCTCTCGCTGTGCTGTATCCTTCCGTTTGTGCTGCTGATCGCTTCCTCCTTCACGGATGAAAACGAGCTGATCCGCAGCGGCTATTCATTCATTCCCGCGAAGTTCAGCCTTGACGCGTACGCCTATATGTTCAAGAGCAGCAATAAGATCTTCAACGCGTACGGCATCACGATTCTCGTGACGGTCATCGGCACGGTTGCCGGCCTCGCGATGACGGTGCTCATGGCGTATCCGCTTTCCCGCCGCGACCTGCCCGGCCGCAACGGCCTCGCGTTCTACGTGTTCTTCACGATGCTGTTCTCCGGCGGCCTCGTGCCGACCTACATGATGTACACGCGCTACATCAAGGTGAGCAGCACCATTTGGGCGCTGATCGTGCCGTCGCTGCTCGTCAACGCGTTCTATGTCATCATGATGCGCACGTATTTCAACACAAATATCCCGGACGCGGTCATCGAGGCCGCGCGCATCGACGGCGCGGGTGAGTTCCGTATCCTCGGCACGGTCGTGATCCCGATGAGCGTCCCGATGATCGCGACGATGACGCTGCTGATCGGCCTTTCCTACTGGAACGACTGGAAAAACGGTCTCTACTACCTCCAGCAGTCCAAGAGCCTGTACAGTATACAGGTGCTTCTAAACGAGATGCTGCGCGACGTGCAGGCGCTGAAAAGCGGCATGGACGCAGCCTCCGCGGCCGAGATCGCGGCAACGATGCCGAGCACCGGCATCCGCATGGCGATCGCCGTCGTCGGCGTTCTCCCGGTCCTCATCGTGTACCCGTTCTTCCAGAAGTATTTCGTCAAGGGCATCACGATCGGCGCAGTCAAGGGCTGATTTAAGTCCCTGCAATATAAAACAGCAAAAAAGGCTTCCCGGCTGGGAGGGGCTTCCCGAGATTGTACGGACGGTAAGAAAGAGCCCCAGTGCAGGAATATTTGAATTTAGCAGGAGTGACACAGCATAAGCGGTGCCACTCCTGTTTCCATTTGGATGCGCGCATGGCTGGGCTGCAATTATCGCATTCGCTTCGTGGAACGAGTTGGGTTTGCCGGTAGATACAATTTGCTTTCGGAATAGAGGAGGAGTTTTCCGCTATAGCAATACCCCGTGCAGTTATTATTTCAGGAAAAACAAAAAAATTTCAAAAAAGACTTGCAATTTCCGATGAGATGTTATATAATATCTGAGCAACAGAAAATTGGGCGCTTAGCTCAGCTGGCTAGAGCACCTGCTTGACGTGCAGGGGGTCAGCGGTTCAAGTCCGTTAGCGCCCACCAAAAGAATCAGCGATGATGTTTTTCATTACCGCTGATTCTTTTTTGATTTACGCCCTGCGGGCAAGCAAGGCGGTACCGTGCAAAACGAGTAAGGCACCGAATTGGCTTGTCCTGCAATGCCAAGCAGCCGGAAAATATCATAGAGAGCGCATTCACTCTATTGGATTTTCGTGGGAACAGGGCATGCAGAAATTCAGTGATGGCCTATGATTTCTTCACAGCTCGGGAGCCGGCTGAAGATCTCAGCCACATGCGGGAAGATCTGCTGGCCGCGGTAAAGATTTCGGAAAACAGGTGTAATCCTCAGAGAGCGAGGCGGCCTATGGATTTATAGGCCGCCTCGCGTATCCCAGCATATACGCGCATTTCACTTAAAATTTTTGTTTTTTAAATTTTCTTACAAAAGTCATAAGAATGGTGTTTGCCTATTGTTTCTTCGTGCGGGCTGCCGTATAATGTAAACTGTAAACAGAGTGTGAACGAAAATTCTGCTCTGTGCTTTGAAAAGGGAGATTTTAATTCGGAGCACAAGACCACGGCCTTGCCCGCTGCGGGCAGGCATGAAGGAGACGACGTCTATCTATGAAAACGCTTTCCTACATCAATTTCATTATTTCCATCCTATTTATGGCGTGCTACGCGTATCAGGCGGTTTATCTCGCCGTTTCACTCTGCCGCAGGCAGAAGGTGTTCACGGCGAAAAAGAACCACCGCTACGCCGTTTTGATTGCGGCGCGCAATGAGGAGGCCGTCATCGCGCAGCTTATCGAGAGCGTGCGCGGGCAGTCGTACCCCTCGGAGCTTGTGGATATTTTCGTCGTGGCGGACAACTGCACGGACCGCACCGCGGCTGTGGCGCGCGCGGCGGGCGCCGTCGTTTTCGAGCGGCAGGACCAGTACGCCGTCGGCAAGGGCTACGCGCTGAAATTCCTCCTGCACGAGATTTTCGAGCAGTACGGCGAAAATACCTTTGAAGGCTTTTTCGTGTTCGACGCGGACAACATCCTCGACGAGCGCTTCATCGAGGAGATGAACAAGGTGTTCGATTCGGGCTATGAGGTCGTTACGAGCTACCGCAACTCGAAAAATTTCGGCGATAACTGGATCAGCGCGGGCTACTCGCTCTTTTTCCTGCGCGAGGCCACCCAGCTCAACCGGCCGCGCATGATGCTCGGTACGAGCAGCTGCGTATCGGGCACAGGCTTTCTCTTCAGCAGCCGCATCGCCCGCCAGAACGGCGGCTGGAAACATTTCCTGCTGACCGAGGATTTTGAATTTACCGTGGACTGCATCCTCCATAACACGCCGGTCGGCTACTGCGAAAGCGCCGTGATCTACGACGAGCAGCCGACGAAGCTCGGCCAATCGCTGATGCAGCGCGCGCGGTGGATCAAAGGCTACTTGCAGGTGTTCAGCCGCTACGGCTTCAAGATGTTCCGCAAGATGGTTGTGGACGGCAGCTTCGCCTGCTTCGACATGATTATGAACAACATCCCATGTCTCGTGCTGACCTGCGCGACGCTGATCTTCAACGCGATCATGGTGGTCGCCGGCTTTGTGATGCGCACGCCGGACATGAACGTCTGCATCCTCTCCGTTGTGACGGGGCTTGTGGGCTCGATGATGACGCTCTGGTTCGTCGGCGGCGTCACCTGCATCACCCAGCGCAGGAACATCCACGCCTCCACGAAGATGAAGGTTGTCGGCGTGCTTCTGTTCCCGCTGTTCGTCTTTACGTATGCGATTTCGATGGTCTATGCGGTGTTCACGAACATCGAGTGGAAGCCGATCAAGCACACGGTGGCGCTCAGCGCGGAGGAGATCCGCAACCTGCGGAAAAAATAGCACAAAATTGCCCGAAAAAGCGACGGCCTTTTTTAAAAATCTATATTTGATTCTATACGGCGCCTGTGATAAAATAAAAGCGGATTATTTTGTCACAGGCGCTGTTTTTCTGCGCCGGGGCCGGTGCGGAGGGAATGCCGGCCCCGGTGTGCGGCCCTGTGACATTCACGGCCACAGGACCGCGGGCGCTGCCCTATAAGCCCGCCAAAATTCAAAAAGGAAGGAATTTACTATGGTCACACGCGTATTTGTGGAGAAAAGAAAGGGGTTCGACGTCGAGGCGCGCCATATGATGGCGGATCTGCGGCAAAACCTCGGCATCAAGGCGATCGAGGAGCTGCGCATTTTGAACCGCTACGATGTCTCCGGGCTTTCCGGCGCGGAGTTTGAGGCGGCGGCCCGCACGATCCTCTCCGAGCCGAACGTCGACAACGTCTACGGTGAGGACTACGCCGTCGGGGCGGACTACAAGGTTTTTGCAACGGAGTATCTGCCCGGTCAGTACGACCAGCGCGCCGATTCCGCTTCGCAGTGCGTGCAGCTTCTGACGCAGGGCGAGCGCCCGCAGGTGGCGTACGCGAAGGTGATCGCCGTAAAGGGCGACCTCACCGAGGCGGAGATGGACCGCATCAAGGGCTACATCGTCAACCCGGTCGAATCGCGGCTGGCCTCGATGGAAAAGCCCGAGAGCCTCGACATGAAGATCGACTACCCGGCGGACGTGAAGCGCGTGACCGGCATGATCGCATGGAGCGAGGAGGAGCTGAAGGCCTATTACGGCACCATGGGCTTCGCGATGACGCTGGAGGACCTCGCCTTCTGCCGCGATTATTTCCGCGACGAGGAGCACCGCGACCCGACGGTCACGGAGCTGCGCGTGATCGATACCTACTGGAGCGACCACTGCCGCCACACCACGTTTTTGACCCGCCTCAACAACATCGAGATCGAAAAGGGCAGGCTGAGCGGTGCGATCGAAAAGGCGCTCGGCGAGTATTTCGCGGCGCGCGAGGAGCTGTATGCCGGCAGAAACAAGCCGGTTTCGCTGATGGATATGGCGACGATCGGCACGAAATACCTCAAAAAGCACGGCATGGTCGATAACCTCGACGAGAGCGACGAGATCAACGCGTGCTCCATCGAGGTGCCGGTCGAGATCGACGGAAAAACCGAGCAGTGGCTCGTGCAGTTTAAGAATGAAACCCACAACCACCCGACGGAGATCGAGCCGTTCGGCGGCGCGGCGACGTGCCTCGGCGGCGCGATCCGCGACCCGCTTTCCGGCAGAGCCTACGTCTATCAGGCGATGCGCGTCACCGGCAGCGGCGACCCGACGGTGCCGTTTCAGGATACGCTCGAGGGAAAGCTGCCCTCGAGAAAGATCACGACGGGCGCGGCCGCGGGCTACTCGTCCTACGGCAACCAGATCGGCCTTGCGACCGGTCAGGTCACCGAGCTGTACGACCCCGGCTACGTCGCGAAGCGCATGGAGATCGGCGCGGTGATCGGCGCTTCCC
>URQJ01000031.1 GCA_900549945.1 uncultured Oscillospiraceae bacterium | reverse complement strand
GCGCCGGCTCGCTCTCGGCGGTTTCGCTGAGGGCGAGCGCCTGCTCGCGGTAGCGCGCGCACGCCCCGCGCAGGCTTTCGATCCACAGCTTGAGCGCGTCGTAGAACGAAGATGCGCCGTTTTTCTCCGCCGCCGCGTCGATCTCGCGGTCGAGCCCGTCGAAGCCGAGCGCGATCAGCTTTTCAAAATCGACGTTCGTGCCGGCGACGCGGCAGTCGCAGTTGCCGGCGCCCGGGCCCTGATAGCCCTTCGGCGGGATGTAGCCGTAGCGCTTTGCAAACGCGATATCGAGCTTGCGGGCGGTGTTTTCCTCGTGCCAGAAGGCCTGCGCAGCCTGCAGATCGCGCTTTTCCTCCGCGGTCAGCGCGTCCGCATGCTCCAGCATGGCACGCGTGAAGTCGAAATCGTTGAAATAGTAGGTGTACTGGCCGCCGATCAGCGCCGAATAGCCGCCCACCTGCGAGGTGAAGCCGGCAAAATCGTGCTCGTAGCGGCCCGCGATGCCGTCGTTTTCGTCGAGCGGCACGAGGATGCGGCGCAGCTGGAAATCGAGGCACTTGGCCTCGCGGATGTAGATGTCGCCGCTGTTTTCCTTGTAGATGCGCGTGAATTCGAGCGCATTGCGCAGCTTTTGCAGATCACTCTTAAACATAGAGAAAGCCTCCTTGACTCAAATTCTCTTTTATTGATGCGGAGTCTTGTTTTTCCTCCGCGGATTGCCTATAATAAAGGGGATGAAAAAGGGGGGATACGATGGGCGAGGAAATCGTGCGGCTGCACTACACCGAGGCGGAGCTGCGCCGCGACGGCGCAAAAGCGCTGCACCAGTTCGGCGTGCAGGCCACCTACAAGATCCACACGCACGACTTTTACGAGCTGTTCCTCGTACCGAAGGGCAGCGCCGTGCATGCGGTCAACGGCCGGTCGCAGTTTTTAACAGAGGGCTCGTTTGTCCTGATTCGTCCGAACGACGTGCACCGCTACGAACTTTTCAACACCGACGATTTCGAGATCATCGATATCGGCATCCCCGAAACGCTCTTCCTGCGCGTCTGCGATTACCTCGGCGTGGACCGCGCGGTATTCGACGCGCCGGCGCTTTCCCCGCACTGCATGCTTTCGGGCACGGCGCTCAGCGACGTGCGGCGCAAGCTGCTGAAAAGCCGCGGGCTCTCGGACCCGGAGGCCGGCTACCGGTTTATGCACAGCATTTTTCCGTATCTCGTCGGGCTGTTCCTCTCCGCGCCCGCGCCGGAAGCGCTGCTGCCGCAGTGGCTTTCGGGCCTTTTGGAGGAAATGGACGAGCGGGAGAACTTCGTCGCGGGCCTGCCGCGGCTGCTGGCGCTCGCCAATATGTCGCAGGAGCATTTGACGCGCTCGTTCCGGCGCTACCTCGGCGTAACGCCCACGGCGTTCATCAACGCGAAGCGGCTTGGCCTTGCGGCGGAGCTGCTGCTCACGACGGAGACGTCGGTCATCGACGTGGGCGGCCTGTGCGGCTTCAACAGCCAGAGCCGGTTCTACCGGCTTTTCGCCGAGCGCTTCGGCTGCCCGCCCAAGGCGTTCCGAAAGACGTTTCGAAATCAGCCGGAGCCGCCCGCTCCATTCTCATCATAATGTTTTTTGCCGACGTTTTCATCCACCAAATTGACGGTTCTTTCCACTATATTGATGTAAAAATGCCCGCCTGCGGAATCGAGCGATAGGCGGGCCTTCCGCGCCGGTACGGCGGGAAAAATATGGCCGGCACGCAGGCCGTGCGGATCTGCGGCGCGGACGGACTTTCATCCGGCATTTTCAAAATTGACGCGGCCCGGCCCGCCTGTTATAATGAAAAAAACGTATGGGAAGGATGTTGAAAAAATGGAACTCGGTGTACAGATCTACGGCTGCATGCGGGAATTCCGCGCGGACCCGGAGGCGTTCTGCGCGCGGCTCAAAGCGGCCGGCTACACGCAGATCGAGCCGTGCGTGGCGCTTTCGATGGACGCGGCGGCGCTGGAAAAAAGCGGCATGAACCCGGTCTGGCAGCCGGAGGAAACGGCGGGCTTTGCGCGGCTGCTCGAAAAGCACGGGCTCGCGCTCACTTCATGCCACGTGTTCGGCGACCCGCGCGGGGATGCGGAAAAGGCGGCGGATTTCGCCGCGCAAAACCATATCCGGCAGATCGTCGTCAACTGTCTGGGCGGCGGAACGGCGGAGGGCTATCTGCGCTTTGCAGAGGACTGCCTGTATCTCGCAGAGAAGCTCGAAGCGGCCGGTACAGCGCTCTGGATACACAACGGCTGGCCGGAGATCCGCGCGCATTTTGACGGCAAAACAGGGCTGGAGCTCGTGCTCGAGCGCTGCGCGGGTGCGGCCGGCGCGCAGATCGATGTCGGCTGGGTGCTGTACGGCGGCGAGGATCCCGCCGCGTATCTCGACCGCGTGAGGCCGTATCTGCGCTCGATCCACTACAAGGACGTGCGCCCGGCGCTGCCGCTCGAACAGATCCACGTGCCGCTCGGCGGCGGTGCGCTCGACTGGCGCAGCGTGCGGGCGTTTGCGCGGGCGAACGGCATCCCGGAGCTGATCGATCAGGACGTGAGCGCCGGGGATTTTCTCGCCGATTTGGCGGATTCCGCCCGCCTGCTTGCGGGAGCATGACGCAAAATAAAGGAGGGGCCGCGCGGTAAAAAAGCGCGGCCCCTCCTTTCGGCGTGCGGGGAAAAATCAGAAATGCTCGAAGGCGACGAGCTCTGTGCGCGGAATGCGCGTTTTGTCGTGGCGCTCGGGGTCGGCCGGCGCGCGGCCGGTGTAGCCGACCGCGAGGATGTTGACCGGCTCGAGTGTTTCGGGCAGGCCGAATTCGCGCGCGAGCACCTCCGGCTTAAAGTAGCAGACCCAAGTCGTGCCGAGGCCGAGCTCCGTCGCGGCGAGCATCATGTGGTCGGTCAGGATCGAGGCGTCGATGTCGGCGCTCGATTTCTGATCGTACGGCCGCACCCAAGCCCTGCTGCGGTCCGCGCAGGCGATCACGGCGCACGGGGCGCCGTATACATTGGCGGCCTTCGAGAGCTTTTTAAGCCCCTCGGCGCTCTGCACGACGAGCAGGCGGACGGGCTGGGCGTTCGCCGCTGTGGGCGCTACGTGCGCGGCCTCCAAAATCGTTTCGAGCTTCTCTTTTTCCACCGGCTTTCCGTTGTAATCGCGCACGGAATAGCGCTTTTTGGCGATGTCTAAAAGCATAGGTATCCATCCTTTCGCAGTGTTTTGGGCGCTGTGTTGCAGCGCCTGCGGGCCTGTGCTACAATCATAGCATAAAACGACCGTTTTGCAAGAACGCACTATTTTCATATAGAGTACCGAAAAGGGTACCGCCTATGCAAAGGAGAGAGGAAAAATGATGGAATTCAGCTGCCCGGTGGAGGCGACCGTACACCTGATCGGCGGGAAATACAAGTCGGTGATTCTTTGGCATCTCAAGGATCAGACGCTGCGGTACAGCGCGCTGCACCGGCTCGTGCCGCGGGCGACGCCGAAGATGCTGACGGAGCAGCTCCGCGCGCTCGAGGCCGACGGCCTGATCGCCCGCACCATTTACCCGACCGTGCCGCCGAAAACGGAGTACAGCCTCACAGAGTTTGGGCGCACGATTATTCCCGTGCTCGACGCGATGTGCGCGTGGGGCGGCGCGTATCTCGGCGGCGCGCAGCCGTGCTGCGGAAAAGCAGGGCCCGAGGCCGCGCGGTAAAAGGCCGACCGGTGTGCAGCGCGTCTGAAAGGGTAGGGGAAAAGGCGGAGAAAAAAGCACCGCAGCCGGCTGCGGCGTGCGGTGCAGAGTGGTGCGGTGTTCAATCTGTCAGGCCAAAGTGCCCGGCGAGCGCGGTGCAGGCCGCCTCGCGGGTGTCGGCGCCGTCGTTTTCCCGCACGAGGGTGAAAAATCCGCTTTCCGCGTACGCGGCGTAATGCGCCGGGCTGTTGACCCGTGCGAGGCCGGCCCGGTAGTTCGCCATGACCGCATCGGGGTCCGCACACGAGCGGATGACGCTGAGCAAAAACTGCTTTTCCGGGTCATCGCGGTCGAAAAATCGGTCCACACTCATGCTCTGCGGCGAGAGCATGACGGCGACGCGGCGGTAGTCGGAGATTTCCTTTAAAAGCGCGAGCGGGATGTTGGTATCGACGATGATTTTGCGGTCTCTGGGAAGCGACAGCAGCGCGGCGACCTCGAAGCCTGCGGCCTCCGCGGAAACGCCGTAGATCCAGCGCTCGTACTCCTCCGGCGGCCGGGTCACAAAATCGGCCCAGCTTTCAAGCTGCTTCATGTAGCACAGGTCGGGCTGGACCGCCGGGTCGGCAATCCGGTCCGCCACCTCGGCGTGGTAGTTTTCGCCGCAGAGGATCATGCCGTACTTTTCGGCGAGCATCTTCGCGGCCGTGGATTTCCCGGCGTAGGCCGTGCCTGTGATGAAGTACACGTTTTGCAGGTAGTATTTCAAGATGTTGTTTTCAATCTGCATCGCTTGCCTCCTCCTAAGTGCGGCGGCCCCATGCGGGCATGGGGTCTGCGTCCATCGCGCGGCAAAGCACCTTCGCCGCCTGATTTTGAAATCTTTCAATTTGTTTTTCTAACTAAAGGAAAGTACCCACAGCAGGGCCGAAAGCATGCCGGTGCTGCTGTGCAGCGGGGCCGTATTTTACTGGAATTCCGGCGGAATGCGGTCCCCGAAATATTCCGTCGATCCAGCCGTCTGCTTATGGGACGCCGCGCTGCCGGCTTCTGTATAATAATTTTTCTTCCAAAGTAAAAACCTCCTTAAAGTTATATTTCATTATTTACACACTTAATTATAACTAGAAGGATTGCTTTTATCGCTTACGTTTCGTGAGGCTATACTCATTTTCGACTATTCTCTATGCCTTTCATAAAAAATGCATTGCATAGTAATTTCCGATCTCTGCAAAGGCCAGCATCATTTCATTGCTGCCAACCAAGACCACCATAACCTCCCCACTGCGAAAGCCGCGTTTGACAAGGACATGGTGCAAAAATCCTTTCCCGTTGATCTCATCATAGGGCTGCATCCGAAAACTTGGCATCAGGGAACGGATGGTGGAGATTATTCGGTCCGTTGTAAGGTATTCCAACTGGTATTTCGCAATTGGAACAACCTGATGCGTACTGGACTGGTATACGCCGGAGGCAATCCTGCCGTTTCTGTCCCGGGTAAGGCAGCCTGCACTTTGTTACGGTAATAATAAGGGTGTTTCATGCCGATAATCGGTTCCACATGGCAAAAACGTCCCAGCAGGGAGACTACCTCCGCATTTCCGGTAGACCTTACATGGAGATAGGTTTTCCTGTTTTCTTCAGCTCCTATCTGAACGGAATCTTTTCTCATATTCCCCTCCCCTTTCTCAGCTATTCCCTGCAGAGCACTTCGCGGCGTCAATCGCCAACACAATCATGAGGGACAACAGACTGTCTTCCGGCCTTTCCAATTCAATTACATAGGTATCTGTCCAGTGAAAAAGCTCTTTCGAAGCCTGCATGACGATCCGTCCTGCGCTGTCCGTCACCGTATAATCCCATTGCAGGAAATTCCCTTCCACCTTCCAGTCTTTACAATCCAAGGTGAAAACCGGTTTTAAAAAGTAAATTCCTTTTTTATCTGTCCAATATATTCTTTTCCAATATAGAGGGCAAACCTCGGTAAAAAAGTCAGCACTTCCTCCTTAACAGTCCCTATATGATTCCTTGCGGAGTTGAAAATTTCCAGGCAATGGCCTCAGAAAAGTTTCCCCTTTACGGTAAATACGGTTCCCCTGTTCATCATAAATATCATAGCTGTCGAACAGGGAAAACAGCCTCTGTTTAAACAGCAGTTTCATTTGCTTCTCCTTTTTACAAAAAAATGTTCCACGAATAGAGATGATAGGATAAATAATACAGGCATAACAACATATCGATATCTCGTCTGAATTTCGATCAATAAGTACACGCCATAGGCTGCTCCCCATATGAAAAATATCAAAAGGAAACCACTTGGTATCTTTCGCTTTACGATGGAAAGGACAGCACTTCCCAACACGGAAATCATAATAACAAGATACATGGCCTTATCCAAAGCAAAAATAGCATCCAGCAAAGAACGGATTGTCATTTTCGGATAATCCTGATTGAGTACCCGATCAAGATCCATATGGCTGCAACTCCAGGAGTATGTGTCATCAGATGCCCACATTCTTCTTGTCTTCTCTTCTATAAAAGACCAAACACCTTTCCCATACTCTTGGAAATTCTCTGTAATATCTTCCTTCATCATCTCCTGTCTTTTGGATTTATCGGATACTTTTAAAATATCTGCATTCATTTCCGTATAAGAACCAGAAGTCAGCGGATTCAATCCTACCACAAATTTCCACTCAGGAAGATTGTTGGAAATCCCGTTTGGGGCAAGGCCCGACCACATATAGGTTGCGCCAGCCATGACCGAAAAAATAAAATAACAGATGATTACAGTGAGGCAGGAAAGTACTTTCGAGCTCGCAAAAATACGATGCCGGAATCCTTTTCCCCTTGTTTTAATAAACGTTTTAAAACCGGTAATTTTTTCTTTTATCCTATCAAATATATTCCTTTGAAAGAAAAAGCGACCTGCCAGCAATAGTAAATACAAGGCGATGGATACGAGGATAAGAGGTGCCTCCGGCCGCATTAAATTCCCGATGCAAAGACATAGGGCTGCAAAAATCGACCAGTTCATTTTTTGAAAGCGGATTTGAAAATATAGACCTAAAAAAATAAAAAAAGCCGAAATATGCTGATTTGTCAATACGGAAGAAAGGAAAATAGGAGCTGGATAAACTGCATACATCAATGCGGGAACCATCGCAGCGCGTGTTGAGACAAATTCCCGGCAGATCAGATATATGAGAACATTTATCCCCATCATAAACAAAACATTCAATAGCTTGATAGCAAATGTTGTGTGAAATATTTTCAAAATAATCGCTTCATATGTGACAAAGGGGATTTGATAGGCCCAGTTAGTAAAATAAAGATTCGTTGAAACCAGATCATAATACCCCCCCCCTGTATATAGTTTTTTGGCGGCATCCAACAAAAGATAAAAATCGAATTCTGCCGGAGTTTGTACAGAAATTATAAAAAACAGACGGATTATAAAACTGATGGAAGCTATTAAAACAATACCTGTTTTTTCAGATATTTTTTTCTTTGCCAGAAAGAACATTCCAAAAAACAGGAGCATGGAAACTGTCACAATAAATACTACTTGATATACTGGTTTATCCTGTACAGTTTTATCTAAATTTTGCCATATCGTAAATAAAGTGAAAAGTGCTACGACCCCACAAGCTGTTTTTTGAAAAAAAGTGATAAAACTGAAATTTCTATTTTTTTCCATTCATATTCTCCTTTGATTCAACATTCCATAAGTGTGATACACTCAACATGATTCGTATGCGGGAACATGTCGACGGGCTGGATCTTCTCGACGCGGTAGCCGCGCTTTGTGAGAAAATGCAGGTCGCGCGCGAGCGTTTCGGGGTTGCAGGAGACGTAGACGATGCGCTTCGGCGCGAGCGTGACGGCCGAGGAGAGAAACGCCCGATCGCTGCCCGCGCGCGGCGGGTCCATCAGGAGCACGTCGCAGTGCTCGCCGTTCTGCGCCATATCCACCATAAATTCGCCCGCGTCGGCGCAGATGAAGCGGATGTTTTTCATGTTGTTCAGCTTGGCGTTCGCGATGGCGTCGCGCACGGCGTCCCGGTTTACCTCGACGCCGAGCACCTGCCCGGCGGTTTTGGCGGCGATCATGCCAATCGTGCCGATGCCGCAGTACGCGTCGATGACCGTCTCGCGGCCGGTGAGGCCTGCAAATTCCATTGCCTTGCCGTAGAGAACCTCGGTCTGCACCGGGTTGATCTGGTAGAAGGACTTCGCCGAAATGCGGAATTTCAGCCCGCAGAGCACGTCCGTGATGAAGCCGGGGCCGAAAAGCGTCTTTTCGTTCGGGCCGAGCAGCATCGAGGTGAAGCGGTCGTTCACGTTCTGCACGACGGTCGTGATCTCCGGGTGCAGCTTCAAAAGCGCGCGCAGGAAGTTGCTGCGCGCGGGGAAAACCGGCGTGCCGGTCACGAGCACGACCATGATCTCGTTGGTCGCAAAGCCGCGCTTGACGAGCACGTGCCGCAGAAAGCCGCGTCCGGTCACCTCGTTGTAGGCCGTCATTTTGAAGTCTGCGAGCAGCTTGCGGGTGTCTGTGATGATCTTATCCGCGGCCTTGTCCTCGGTCATGCAGCTGTCCACGGCGACGATGTTGTGCGTGCTGCTCTGGTAGATGCCGGAGATGATGCGGCCCGCGCGCGTCGTGCCGAACGCGGCCTGCACCTTGTTGCGGTAGTGGTACGGGCTTTCCATGCCGATGATCGGCTCCACATGCGCGAACTGCCCGAGCAGCTTTATGCAGAGGCGGTTTTTCCATTCGAGCTGTTCCGGATAGGTCAGGTTCTGAAGCTGGCAGCCGCCGCACTTTTTGCTGTGCGGGCAGCGTTTGTTTTCGTTCTGCGCGGTCATGGCGGGCGCCTCCCGTTTTCTGTGTAGTTTATGCCCTTATTCTACCATTCGGGCGGCGATAAAGCAAGACGGCTGCCGCGGCAGAGAGGGCGCGGCGCTCGGGAAATCCCTGCGGCGCAGGGCGATAGCCGTATTTCTCCTGCGCACCGCCGAAAAGCGCCCGCGGGGGGAGAGCACCGGCGGATTTTGAAAAAGTGCCGTCCGGCGCGCCTTTTGCCCTTTTGCGCGCTGTTTCGCGAAATTTCTGCTTGACAGAACGGCCGGGCGGTATTATGATAAAAGCACAAAAGGGAGCTGACGATCGAGTCGGCTGAGATTGGCGTAGCCGCCTGAACCTGTAACCTGATTCGGATAATGCCGACGTAGGGAAATACGACCGTGGTATTTTTGCGCGCACCGAATCTGGGTGCGCGTTTTTTGCCGGCGCAAAAATCCCCTTTTCGGAAAACTATATTCTGGGGGAATATGAAATGAAGAAAACCAGCAATACCTACAAGCTCGCCGTGTGCGCCATCATGGTCGCGCTGGGCGCGGTGCTCAGCCTCGTGAAGGTTGTGCAGATGCCGTTCGGCGGTTCGGTCACGCTGCTTTCCATGCTGCCGTGCGCGATGGTCTCCATTATGTTCGGCCTGAAATGGGGGTTTGCCGCCGCGTTCGTCGAGTCTGTCGTTCAGCTTGCGTTCGGCGTCACGATGGACGGCATTCTGGGCTGGGGCCTTACGCCGGCGATGCTGATCGGCACGCTTCTGCTTGATTATATCCTCGCCTTCACCGTCATCGGCTTTGCGGGCATTTTCCGCAATAAGGGCTATATCGGCATCTGCGTCGGCACGGGTCTCGCCGTGTTCCTGCGCTTTGTCTGCCACTTGATTTCGGGCGCTGTGATTTTCGCGAACCTCGAGCAGTTCGTCGCGTTCGGCGCGTCTTGGGTCGGCCGCCCGTGGTTTTACTCCCTGTGCTACAACGGGGCGTACATGCTGCCGGAGATGATCACGACGATGATCGCGGCGACGATTCTGTTCCGTCTGCCGCAGATCCGCCGCATTCTGGCGAGCGAGACGGTCTGAGCATCCGCGAAAAAGGGGGCTTTTGGCGTGTGCCGGAAGCTCTTTTTTTCATAAAGCATGGAGTAGATTCAGGCGGAATCCCTTGCGCACGTCTGCAAAACGTGCTATGATGAAACAATCATAAGCGCCGCAGCCAGCGGCGCGAAAGGAGTTATTCGAAATGAACAAGGTTTTGAAGCCGGAAGAAAAGTCGATGGAAAAAATTGTCGCGCTCTGCAAGGGCAGGGGCTTTATTTTTCCGGGCAGCGAAATTTACGGCGGCCTCGCCAATACGTGGGATTACGGCCCGCTCGGCGCAAGGCTGAAAAACAACGTCAAGGAAACGTGGAGAAAGCGCTTCATCCAGGAGCGCAGAAACAGCTACGAGGTGGACGCCGACATTTTGATGCACCCGCGCGTTTGGGAGGCGAGCGGCCATGTGGCCTCGTTCTCCGACCCGCTGCTCGACTGCAAGGAGTGCAAGATGCGCCACCGCGCCGACAACCTGATCGACGATTTTGACCCTGAGGCGCATGCCGACGGCATGACGAAGGAGGAGATGTTCCAGTACATCAAGGATCATCACATCCCCTGCCCGAACTGCGGCAAGCACAATTTCACGGACATCCGCGAATTCAACCTGATGTTCCAGACGTTCCGCGGTGTAACGAACAACAGCAAGAGCGTCATTTACCTGCGCCCCGAAAACGCGCAGGGCGAGTATGTCAACTTCCTCAACGTACAGCGCACCATGCGCGCGAAGCTGCCGTTCAGCATCGGGCAGATCGGCAAGGCGTTCCGCAACGAGATCACGCCGGGCAACTTCACGTTCCGCACGATCGAGTTCGAGCAGATGGAGTTCCAGACCTTCTGCAAGGAGGGCTCGGACGCCGAGCTGTACGACTACTTCAAGGCGTACGGCAGGCAGTATTTTGAGGATCTGGGTCTTGCCCCCGAACATCTGCGCTTCCACGACCACGAGAAGCTCGCGCATTACGCGAAGGCCGCGTGCGACATCGAGTTCCTGTTCCCGTTCGGCTGGGGCGAGATCAACGGCACGCACAACCGCACGAATTTCGACCTTACGAAGCATCAGGAATACAGCGGCCAGAAGATGGAGTACCTCGATCCCGAGACGAACGAGAAGTTCATCCCGTTCATCATCGAATCCACCTATGGCCTTGACCGCACGGTGCTCGCGCTGCTCGCCGAGGCGTACGACGAGGAGGTGCTCGACGCGGAGAAGAACGACGTGCGCGTCGTCCTGCGCCTGAACCCTGCCGTCGCGCCGTACAAGGCCGCGGTGCTGCCGCTTTCGAAGAAGCTCTCCGGCGCGGCGCTCGAGGTTTACGACCGCCTTTCGAAGCGCTTTATGGTCGATTTTGACGAGACCGGTTCCATCGGCAAGCGCTACCGCCGTGAGGATGAGATCGGCACGCCGTTCTGTATCACGTACGATTTCGACAGTGCGGAGGACGGCTGTGTGACGATCCGCGACCGCGATACGATGGCGCAGGAGCGCGTGCCGATCGACGCGCTCGAGGCGTATCTCGCGGAGAGAACCGCGTTCTAAAATAAACTGCAAAGCGCGGAAAACCGCGTTATAGAGGAAAAGCCGCCCGCTGTGGGCGGCTTTTCTGCGTTTGCGGGGCGGAAGTCAGGAAATAAAAGCGGCTTTTTTCACCGCGCGGGCACCGGGCTGTTGAAAATTTTTTTGGCTCACCCGTTGACAAACATGTGTATACTGTATATACTGTTAATACACAGTATGTGCGAAGGGCGGGAGCTGTACCGCGCGGCCGGCCTGCGTTTGACGCGGGTAGGGGACGCGGCGGCTTACCGGCTCTGCGGGAGAAAGGCATGGTGGTATTTTTAATGTATATATGGATCGACAACAAGGGCGGCGCGCCGATCTACGACCAGATCTACACGCAGATCAAGAACCAGATCATCAGCGGGCAGCTCGGCCCGGACGAGATGCTGCCGTCGATCCGGAACCTCGCGAAGGATCTTAGGATCAGCGTCATCACGACGAAGCGCGCGTACGAGGAGCTTGAAAAAGAGGGATTTATTTACACCGTGGCGGCCAAGGGCTGCTTCGTCGCCCCGAAAAACACGGAGCTGCTGCGCGAAGAGCACTTAAAGCGGATGGAGGCCCATTTGCAGGAAGCGATCGCGCTGGCGGCGTCGTGCGGGCTTGGGGAGAAGGAGGTTGCCGCGCTGCTGCACACGCTGTACGAAGAGGCGTGAACCGCAGAGCGGGCGGCTTTGATTTGGAAAGGATGATTTTGAGATGACAAACGCAGTAGAAATCCGCAGCCTTGTGAAATCGTACCCCGGCTTCCGGCTCGGCCCCATCGACCTGACGCTGCCGGGCGGCTGCATTCTGGGGCTGATCGGTGAGAACGGCGCGGGCAAGAGCACGCTGATCCGCCTGATCCTCGACATGACGGCGCGCGACGCCGGCTCTGTTTCGGTGCTGGGGCACGACAACCGCACGCAGTTTAAGCAGGTGAAGGAGGAGATCGGCGTCGTGTTCGACGAGCCGGGCGTACCCGCGTGTCTTTCGGCGGAGCGGTTCGGCCGGGTGCTCGAAAGCGCTTATGGGCGCTGGTCGCAGGAGACGTACACGGCGCTGCTTAGAAGGCTGGGCGTGCCGCAGAAAAAGCCGTTTGCCGAGCTCTCGCGCGGCAACAAGATGAAGGTTTCAATTGCCGCCGCGCTCGCGCACGACGCAAAGCTTCTGCTGCTCGACGAGCCGACAAACGGCCTCGACCCGATTGTGCGCGAGGAGATCGTCGAGCTGTTCAGCGAATTTACGCGGGATGAATCGCGTTCGGTGCTGATCTCGTCGCACATCGTCAGCGATCTCGAGAAGATCTGTGACTACGCGGCGTTTCTGCACGAGGGGCGGCTCCTTTTGTGCGAGGAGAAGGACCGGCTGCTCGAGCGCTGCGGCATCGTGCACGGCACCGAGGCGCAGATCTCTGCACTCGACCCGGCGGCAGTCCTTGGCCTGCGGCACGCGGGCTACGGCGCAGAGGCGCTCGCCGAGCGGCGGAAGATTCCGGCGGGCATGGAAATCACGCCGGCCGGGCTCGAAGATGTATTCGTTTTCATGGTGAAGGACGCGCGCAGGGCAGGCGCCCGCGCCGCACAGTGAGAAAGGGTGGCTGCAATGAAGGGTCTGCTTCTCAAGGACTGGTATATGATGGTGAAATACTGCAAGGCGTGGATGCTCATCCTCGCGGTGATGATGGGCGCGTCGGCGTTCAGCGAAAAGCCGATGCTGTTTTTGATGTACCCCGTCATGCTGGCGGGGCTCACCGCGGTCACGCTCATCGCCTACGACGAGCGCAGCGGCTGGACGACGCTCAGCCGTGCCATGCCGTATTCGAAGGCGCAGCTTGTTTCGGTCAAATACATCGTCACGCTGCTTTTGCTCGCGATGGCGGCCGTGCTGGCGGTTGTCGTCCAGCTCGTGCGGGCCGGTACGGGCGCAGGCAATGCCGGCAGCATGGGCGGCATTCTGGGCATGCTGCTTTCGGCGGGGCTGGTCACGCCCGCCGTGCTTCTGCCGCTTGTGTTCCGGTTCGGCGTCGAAAAGGCGCGCATTTTATACGGTATCGTGCTGGGCCTTGTGATCGGCTGCATGATATTTGTTTCGATGACGGTGCAGAATATGCCGCAGCTTGTTGCGGACGGTGCGTTTGCTGTGCGGGCGCTGCCGGTATCCGCCGTGCTGTTCGGGCTCTCGTGGCTGCTCTCCATACGCATCGGCCGCCCGCATATGCGGTGAGGCTTCCCCGTGACTTGCCCGCCGTTTGGGTGCTTTTTGCCGAAGATTTGTGAAATTTGTCGTTGAATCCGCTCTCCGAATATGCTAAAATGTCCTTACATAAAGATGGAATGGCGCTGCGGGCAGCCGCGGCGGAGAGGGAATGATTGCGATTATGAAATGTGTTACGATGAAACGATGGGCGTCGCTGCTCGCCGCGCTGTTGCTCTGCGTTTTGCTGTGCAGCGTGCCGGTGCTGGCCGATGAGGCGGGCGGCGAGAGCAGCACGGCTTCGGCGGAATCCGCGCCGGAGGATGCGTCCGCGGCGGATAGCTTTTTTAACCAGCTCGAGGCTGGAAACGGCATCGGATCTACGCTGTTCACGGCGGGCGCCGTGCTCGTGGGCGCCGGCGTGGTCGGCATTATCTGCCTGATCGTCTGGCAGTGCGTCTCGAAGCGCCATGACCGCGTCGCGGAGGACCGCGAGGATATTTTCGACGAGATCGAGCAGGCGGAGCAGCGCAACCGCCGCCGCCGTGCGGCGGAACAGGAGGCACGCGAATATGAGGAGCGCATCGAGGCGCGCGAGCACGACCGTGCGCCGCGCCAGCCCGCGCGCAGGTACGACCCCGCCGCCGTGACGGGTGAGATCCCGATCGTGCC
>URQJ01000030.1 GCA_900549945.1 uncultured Oscillospiraceae bacterium | reverse complement strand
GTGGGAGAGAAGATGCACCGATCGTGATCGGAGCTTATGGAGAAGGCGCCGCGCCCGGGCAGGATGCGCCCGCTTTCCCTGCCGCGCAGCAGTGCGGGGACATTGCGGCACCACACGTTTTGCAGATTGATCTGCGTGCAGCTGTTTTCCTCCTGTGCGATCTGCAGGGCGGGCCCGGCGATGTTCTCCAAAACGCAGTCCTTCCAGAACAGCTTTTCCCAATAGCCGTCCTCGGCGAGCTCGGCGGCGGGCGTGTCGCAGATCTCGACGTGGCTGAAGGTCAGCCCGCATTCTCTGGAGCGGACGGCGGCGCGGCGCTGCCCGCAGAAGGCGCTTTCGACCAAGACGAAGGGCCAGCCGGGCGAGCACTTTGTGGTGTAGATGCCGTAATCGCCGCCGAGGAACACCAGGTTTTCCATCTCGTTTCCCACATCGAAAATGCCGGCCTTGCCTTCGCCGATGTCGAAAACACAGTGGGAGACGAAGCAGTGCTGTGCAAAATGGGCGCGCAGCGCGACGGCGGCCGGGTTTCCCGGCCCAATGCAGAAATCGATGTTGGAGACGGCGCTGTAAAAGGTGCCGGGGTTCGCGTCCTGAATCTCCCCGTCGATGCACGGCATGTTGCCGGTGAACCAGAAAAGGTAGGCGGCTTTGCCCTTGTCCTTTTCCGGCGCCGCCTGAAAGCCGGGGGTGTTGGCCCGCAAAATGAACCGCGGCCTTTTTTGCCCGAAGCCGATCATGCGCACGGCGCGGGGCAGGTAGACGGTGCGGCTGATCGCGTAGTCGCCCTCGGGGATCAGCACGATGCCGCAGCGGCGGCTTTGCTTGACGCTGTCCAGAAGGCTCTGCAGGCGGTCTGTCACGTCGCAGAGTCCGTCCTCGCCAGGGATAAGGCCGCTTGTATTCAGGACGGCGGCCTGCGGGTCGTCCGGCTGCATGGTGTAAACGGATGCGCAGTGCGCGAAGCGGTAGCTTTCCATATCGATTCCTTTCTCAGCCCTTGACGGCGCCGATGACGATGCCCTTCACGAAATACTTCTGGAAGAACGGATAGATGACGAGAACCGGCAGCGCGCCCATGACAGCCACGGCCATCTTGATGCCTGTGGAGGGCAGCGCGATGTCTTGATTTTGGAGGGACTGCGCCGCGTTGGTGTTGCTCATCAGGAACTGCACGTCCATCAGCATCTTATTCAGGAGCACCTGAATGCTGTAGAGCCGGTCCTCGTTGATATAGTACAGGCCGTTGAGCCAGTCGTTCCAGTACCCGAGGCCGACGAGCAGCGCCAGCGTGACGATGATCGGCACGGACATCGGCAGAACGACGCGGACGAGGATGGTCAGCTCGCCG
This sequence comes from uncultured Oscillospiraceae bacterium, assembly GCA_900549945.1. Taxonomy (GTDB): domain Bacteria; phylum Bacillota; class Clostridia; order Oscillospirales; family Acutalibacteraceae; genus Hominenteromicrobium. Next base: position 12,991 of record URQJ01000030.1, on the reverse strand, counting down.
GCGCCGTCGATGCGCGCCGCCTCGATGACGGCCTCGGGGATGTTCGTCGTGAAATAGGTGCGCATCATAATGACGTAGAACGCACCCATCATCAGGTTCGGGAAGAGCAGCGCCGCGATGGTGTTTTTGATGTGGAAGGTCTGCGTCCACATGATGTAGCTCGGCACGAGGCCGCCGTTGAAGAGCATGGTGAAGAACAGGAAGAACGAGATGAACGCCCGGCCGGGCAGATCGCGCCGGGAGAGCGGGTAGGCGAACAGCGTGGTGACGGCGAGGTTCGCGACGGTGCCCGTCACGGTGACGAACGCGGACAGGATGTAGCCGCGCACGATACTCGTCGAATCCACGAGCAGGTACTTGTAAGCGGCGAAATCGATCTGCTCGGGGAAAAAGCTGTAGCCGTTGCGCACCAGCGCGTTTTCCTGCGTGATTGAGGAGATGATCAGCAGCAGAAACGGCAGCAGGCAGAACAGCGTGAGCACGATCATAATCAGGTTTGCGGCCACCTGAAAGGTTTTTCCTTTATCAACCATAAGTAGAGTTCCTTTCTTTCCATAAAATTCCGGCCTTAGAACAGGGCGTTGTCCGCGCTGAGCTTTCGGACAATGCCGTTGGCGCTCAAAACGAGCAGGAAGCCGATCAGGGACTGGTAGACGCCCGCGGCGGAGGCCATGCTGATGTTGTTCAGCGACATGAGGCCGCGGTATACGTAGGTGTCGATGGTATTCGTCACGTTGATCAGCGGGCCGGAATTCATGGGCACCTGATAGAACAGGCCGAAATCGGAGTAGAAGATCTTGCCGATCGCCATCAGTGTCAGCGTGATAATCGTAGGCTTCAGTGCGGGCAGCGTGATGTGGATGATCTGCTTCCAGCGGTTTGCGCCGTCGATCACCGCGGCCTCGTAGTAGCCGCGGTCGATGCCGACAAGCGTGGCGTAATAGATGATGCAGTTGTAGCCCAGCCCCTTCCAGATGTTCACGATGATCAAAATGACGGGCCAATACTGCGGTGAGGTGTACCAAGAGATCGGCTCTATGCCGAGCAGCGGCAGAACGGAGCTGTTCAGAAAGCCGGAATCGCTGCTGAGAAAGGCGTATACAAGGTAGCTGACCACGACGATGGAGATTAAAAACGGGACGAGGATCGTGGTCTGGTACAGCTTTTTCGCGCGGGCGGAATGGATTTCATTCAGTAAAATCGCCACGGCGATGGCGCAGAGCGTGCCGAGCACGATGAAGGCGACGTTGTAGAGCAGCGTGTTGCGGGTGATGATCCACGCGTCCTTTGTCTTAAAGAGAAATTCAAAGTTTTTGAAACCGATGAACGGGCTGCCCCACATGCCCTTGGCGTAGTTGAACTGCTCGAAGGCGATGACGATGCCGGTCATCGGGATATAATTGTTGATGATAAGGTAAGCGGCGCCGGGGATCAGCATCAGGTAGAGCGGCAGGTAAGCCTTCAGCCGCCGGATGAGCCCCGCTTTTTTCGAAGTCACAGAAAATCCCTCCCTAGCTGGGTTGATAAGAGAGGCGGAGCGGTCATGGGAAATGACCATACTCCGCCTTTTGCCATATATTCTGCTGCGGTGCGGGTCAGCCCTGCTCGGCGCGCCATGCGCTGAACTGCGCTTCCTTTTCCGCAATGATGTCGTTGACGCCGGCGTCCTCGAGCTCCTTTAAAAACTCGGGCAGCGCCGATGCGGGGTCGATGGAGCCGGTCTCCAGCGCGTTCTTGTACTTGTCTTCGACGTTCTTGCAGGCGGTCACCTGATTGAGCACCGCGCTGTTGTCCCATGTGAAGCCCATTGCAGGCGAGACGATCGCGGCCTCGTTCCATGCGGCGGTGTCCGTCCAGATGGTTTCGGGGTCGCCCTCCCAGACGTAGGAGATCATCTCGTTCGGCCACGCCCACGGGTAGGAGGGGTAGCCCGTCGTGGTGCCGTCCACGCCTTCGGGGAAGCCGACGATGCCCTTTTCCTCGTCCTTGATCTCGAAATGCGTGCCCTCAATGCCGTTGATGCAGATATTCGCGAGCTCCGGATTCGTGTAGATCTCGTTGAGAACCTGCACGCCGCGCTCCGGCTTTTCGCTGTTGTGCGCGATGTACCAGAGAATGTCGATGCGGCTGGTGGTCGTGTAGGCGGGGGTCAGGTCAAAAACCAACATTTCCTTCATGGTCTTTTTCTCAAGCTCGCCCTGAATGCCGGGCTTCGTGTTCGTGAACATGCCGAATGCCTTGCCGGCTGCGACCATGGCGGAGCTGTCCTCGGTGCTCGAGGAGGCGTCCGGCATGATGAGGCCCTTCTGAGACCAAGCGTAGCGGCGCTCGACGATTTCCTTGTATGTATCGGTTGCGTAGAAATTCACGACGTCCAGTGTATCGGTGTCGGTGCAGTCCTCCAGCGCGCCGAAGTCGCCGCCGAGGTCGTCGTTCGTAACCATCATGCTCATGCCGCCGTAGCTGGAAACGACCGGGTAGTAGTCGGGGTACATCTCCTGCACGGCCTCAAGCAGGGGGAGAAGATCATCCTCGGTTTTGATATTGCTGTAGTCCACGCCCGTGGCGTCCGCCATTTCCTTGACGCAGGCGAAGCCCCAGCTCACGGCGACCTCCTTATTGGCGGGTACGGCGTAGCGCTTGCCGTTCAGCGTTGTGGCCGCCCAGCGGGATTCGGGGATCTGCTCGAGCAGGTCCGGCCCGTATTCCTCGAGGTAGTCCTCCATGCAGACAATCTGGCCGTTGTTGATGGCGGAAATGAAAATATCGCGGTTGTTGTACAGCACGTCGAGCTTCTCGCCCGAGGAGAACATCAGGTTCACCTGATCGGGATAGCTGCCGAAGCCGATGCGCGTGATCTCAAGCGTCGTGTTGTACTTCTCCTCGAGAATGGCGCTGGCGGCTTCGGCGACGGCCGCGCAGTCCTCGGTTTTCGCATCGCCGGGAATTAAGAGCTTCACGGTGTAGGGCTCCTGTGCGCTCGCGTCTGCCGCGCCAGAGGCGCCGGCGCTTTCCGGCGTGCCGCCGGATGGGTCCGCGGTGTCCGAGCCGCAGGCTGATGCGGCCGAAACGAGCAGAGCGGCGGCGAGTATGGCTGCCAAAACTTTCTTCATGTCTGTTCCTCCTTCTGCCTTCCTCTGTGTGGTTTACAGCAATTTTTGCTTTTATTTTTGAAACGATGAGGAAGATTTATATTTATTTTAGCTAATAAAAACGGAGAAATCTGCCGCGGCTGTGACTTCACGCTGTTCCGAAAGTGACCTTTTGCGTCATTTTCCCTCTTTCTCGCAGGCCTTTCGGTATTCGGAGGGCGACATGCCGAACGCCTTTTTGAAGGCTTTTGCGAAGTGCGAAAAGTTGATGTAGCCGACCTTGGAGGCGACGATGCTGATTGAAAATGAGGTGTTTTTCAAAAGAGACTGCGCGATTTTCATGCGCTCCTGCACGAGGTAGTCGTTCAGCCCGATGCCCATTTCCTTTTTGAACAGGCGGGAGAGGTACTCGGGGTTCAGGTACACAGCCCTTGCAATTTCGGCGCGGCCGATGCTGCGGGGCAGGTTCTTGTGGATGAAGCTCAAAATTCTGTCGATCTGCGCCCGGCCCTGCGCCTGCCGGCAGCCCTGCCGCGCCTCGGCGTAATCCGTCGCGAAGTCCACGAATTCGAGAAGCTGGGGCAGCGTGGAGCAGGCGTGCAGCATCGCGTCGTAGTCAAAGGTGTCGTTGAAAACCTCGCGCACGCGGTCGCGCCGCTGCTGGAGCACACCGAAGAAGAGTTCTAGAAAGCTCTCGTGAAAGGCGGAGAGCACCTCCCGGTTTAGAGCGCCCTGCCGGCTCAGCCGGTCGAAGTACGCGTGGATCTCCTCGCGCACGGCCTTGCCGCAGCCCTCGTCGAGCAGGCTCTGCCACTTGGCGAAATCGGGCTCCACATCCGGCGGCGCCGCGCCGCTTTCGAGCGGCAGAACGCCGCAGGTACGCGCGACGTTGTTACGGTGCGCCTCCTGCAGGCGCAGGTATTCCGCCGGCAGCTCCCGGAAGGGGACGGCGCTGCGCCCGAGCAGGCAGGTGAGGCCGAGGTGCAGCTCCTGCTTCGCAAAGCTGTGAAAGGATTCGAGGCTGCTGCAAAGCGCGTCGTAGGCGCCGCCGCTCTCGTCTGCGTCAAGCAGGATGAGGTACGCATCGCCGCCGAGCGAGAGCACCGTGGTCTGCCGGCTCATCGGGGCGAGCAGCTCCTCGAGCACGTTTTGAAAGCCGTAGAGCAGGAGGCCGTATTCCATCGGCTCGCCCTCCCAATGCTGGATCTGCACCCACACGCAGCGGCAGAGCGTTTCCGGCATGCAGGAGAAGCCGAAGGCGCTGGCCTTTTCCGCCGCCTCCTGCGCGCCGCCCCGGATGCCGAGCAGAAATTCGCGCAGGATGCTCCGCCTGAAGCCAAGCGCCTCCTGCGCGGCGCCGCGCCCCATCGTGCTGTAGAGCTGGGCGAGCCGCTCCTGCTGCAGGCGCTCGACGGCGTGGAGAATGGCCCCCTCTATGGCGGCGTAGCTTGCGGGCTGGAGCAGGTAATCGGCGGCCTCCAGCTTGAGGGCGCTCTGCGCGTAGGCGAAATCGGCGTGGGCCGTCAGGAAAATACATTTGACGGACTGCCCCTGCTCCCGCAGCCAAGAGACGAGGTGCAGCCCGCTTTCACCGGGCATTTCGATGTCGCACAGGAGAATATCGATTTGCTCCCGCTTTAGGATTTCGCGCGCCTCGGCGGCGCTGTTTGCGCCGAATGCAGACTCAATTTTCAGCCGGCTCCAATTCACGCCGTCCAAAATGCCCCGGACGACGTCGGGCTGGTCGTCGACGACAAGCACTTTCATATACAGGGCCTCCCATCTGTTTTTCTTTGGCTTTCTTCAAAGTGCAGGGGAAAAATCAGCTCAAATTCCGTGCCGGGCGCGAGGTTCCGGCAGGCGAACCCGAAGCGGTCGCCGTAAAGCAGGTGCAGACGCTGCCGGATATTCAGGATGCCGATGTGATTTTCCCGGTAATCGAAGGACACCGCGCGGTTGTACTCTTCGAGCAGTGCGGCCGGCAGCCCGGGGCCGTTGTCGCGGATCGTGATGTCGAGGCTGTCGCCCGCATCGGAGCGGAGCCGCCGGAGCTCGAGTGACAGAACGAGCGCCTGCCCGGGCAGCATCGCGTATTTGCAGCTGTTTTCGACAAAGGTTTGCAGGCAGAGCGCGGGGATCAGCGCGCCCTCGAGCCCAGGCTCGGCGGACGCTTGAAAATCAATCGGCTGGGCCGTCACATACCGCTGCATATTGATGTAGTTTTCCACGTGGCGCAGCTCGGTGCGCAGGGCGACACGATCCTTATTGTCGTGGAAGATGTACCGCACGTGGTCGGAAACCATCAAAATGGCGTCCTGAATCTTCCGGTAATCCCGGCCCTGCGCCATGCCGTACAGCGATTTCAGGATATTCAGGAAAAAGTGCGGGCTGATCTGGAGCTGTAAGTATTGAAGCTGGGCGTATTGAAATTTGAGCTCCGTCTCGTAGGCCTCGATTTTCAGATCCTTGACTTGATCCATCATGCTGTTGAAGGAGGTGCTCAGCTTTTGCAGCTCCTCGACCTTCTGGTCCTCCCGAAAGCGCATGGCCATCTGCCCGGAGCGGATGCGCAGCAGGTCGCGGTCCATCTGCTCCATCGGGCGCAGGTACCAGCGCTTGAGCATCAAAAACAGCAGCGGCACGAGCGCCGAGACGAGCAGAGAGAGCGCGAGGATAACGAGGATCAGCCGGTTGATTTTTTTCAGGCTGACCGGCGAGGTCTCAAGGAACACCATGTAGATGCCGCTGACCGGCGAGTAACGCTGCACGATAAAGCAGTTGCCGGAAAAATACGCGCCGTCCTCTCCGGACCGGAGCACGACGCCATTTTCACGGAGAGCGGATGCGGCGGACAGCGGCGTTCCGCTTTCGTCTGCGAAGAGGAGCCGCGTATCCTGTGTGAGCGAGGCGGAGGCCTGCGGGTTCAGGATCTGATCGAGATCGATAAAGCAGACGGTGCCGGCGGACTGCGTGCAGAAATCGCACACCAGAAAATACCGCCCGGCGAGCTGCACGGGCCGCCAGCGCCGCGGGCTGTTTTCTCCCCAGCTCTCCGCAAGGCCATCGACATAGCCGCGCATGGCAAGGCGCTCCTCGTAGGTGGTGTGGGTCGTTGTAAAGGCGCCCCGCACTATGTCGTTGGCGCCGGAGACGAGAAAAATGGCGGCGACGGTCGGCTCCACATTCATCAGCGTGCGGTAGGTGTCCAGCACATTGAAAGCGTACTTGTAAGCGTCCAGCGGGCTCTGTGCGTAGAGCAGGCGCTTGTGGCTGTATTCCTGCGCCCAGTAGTTCGCGATGGTGGTGGAAATGCGGTGCACGTCGCTGTCCATCTGCTGCTGATAGAGATAGATGATGCTTCTCCCGTTTTCCTCCATCTCCGAGCTCAGCTCCTGAAAGGAGAGCAGGCTCTGCGTGAGCTGCAGGGCGAGAATGGGGATTAGAAACAGGAAAATCATAATGCGCTGCAGCTTGCGTATGGAATAAAGTCCTTTTTTCACAGGCAGACCTCCCCGGCAAAATTCACAGAAAAGCACGGCTTTTTCTTTCAGTTTATTATAACACAGCCCGGGGACGCTGCGTTTGGCAAAACCTGTTCTGAAAATGACTTGTTCTGTTCTGATTGTGATGTGCGCCCGGCCGCGCCGGCGCAGATTGTGAAACGGAGGAACATGACGCTTGCAGTATTGAACATGCTATAGGTGCAGGGGCTTTTCAAAAGCTAAAGGATTTTTTAGGAAAAGAGGGAAGGCGGCGGTGACATGGAAAGTTAGCTGTACTTGATTTGGCGGGAAATGGCAGACAGATTGGCGGAGGCTGTTCGTCCTGCTTGCCGGGGCGCAGAAAAAGAACGGATTTACTGTTTTCTAATGAATAATATCGCCAGTCATGAAAAACGGCGTTAGAGAATATCTGTTTTCACTAAAGGTCTGAGATTTCAGATCTTAATACAATTTTAATATCTTGGGTTTCTTTTTTATATCGCCAAAAGCCTCAATATGGTATAATAGAAAACAGAAAAGTGGGGTGATGCTATATTGGAAAAAATGGAAGTTACGCATAAAGGAAATGAAAACAATCAAAAACAAGGGAGTCTGAAAATTTTCTTTGGCTATGCGGCGGGTGTGGGGAAAACTTACGCTATGCTTGAAGCGGCGCATCAGGCGCAAAAGCAGGGGATTGATATCGTAGTTGGATATATTGAGCGTCACACCAGACCCGATACGCTTGCGCTGCTTGAAGGGTTAGAGCAGCTTCCAAACAAAGAAATTGATTATAAAGGAATTAAACTCAAGGAATTTGATTTGGATGCGGCGCTCAAACGCCATCCCCAAATAGTGCTTGTGGATGAATTGGCGCACAGCAATGCGGCGGGATGCCGTCATACGAAGCGCTATCAGGATGTGGAAGAGCTCCTTCGGGCAGGTATTGATGTTTATACAACGGTCAATGTCCAGCATTTGGAATCCCTCAACGACTTGGTGGCATCTATTACACAGATTGCTGTCAGTGAACGGATTCCCGACTCTGTGTTTGATTCTGCAGATCAAGTGGAGCTGGTTGATATTGAACCGGACGATTTGATTTCCCGGCTGCAGTCGGGAAAGGTGTATCGCAAAAATCAGGCGTCCCGTGCTCTCGATCATTTCTTTACAAGAGATAACTTAGAGGCGCTCCGTGAAATTGCTTTGCGGCGCACGGCTGACCGATTAAGCCGGAATGCTCAAAAAAGCGGAAATGAGGCGGTTGCGAAAGCCGGAGAGCACATCTTAATCTGCCTTTCGAGCTCCCCCTCCAATGCCAAAGTTATCCGAACCGCGGCCCGCATGGCGGAGGCCTTCCATAGTGGGTTTACGGCTTTATTTGTTGAAACGCCCGAAACAAAAGAATTGAAGGGCGACAGCTTAAAGCGACTGAGGGATAATCTTCGTTTGGCAGAGCAATTAGGCGCTCAAATTGCTACGGTTTATGGTGATGACCCGGCCGTGCAAATTGCGGAATACGCCAAGGTCAGCGGTATTACAAAAATTGTTTTAGGAAGAACCAACCACAAATCCACAATACTTTTAAAAAGTAAGTCGTTAGCCGACAAGCTGACGAAATTGGCTGGGGATATCGACATTTATATCATTCCGGATGCACAGCCGCTTTATAAGAAAAAATTCAATTTGCTTCGAAAAGAGGAGCCGAAATTCAGGTGGACTGATCTGCTGAAAGTTGTGCTGATCACGCTTTCTGCAACGATCATCAGTTTTGGATTTTATGCCGTTGGCCTGCGGGAAGCAAATATCATCACCGTATATATTTTGGGTGTCCTGCTCACAGCAATTTGGACGCATGGCTATCTGTGCGGAGCGCTCGCGTCGCTGTTCAGCGTGATCGCATTCAATTTCTTTTTTACTGCGCCAAGGTTTACATTGGAGGTTTCCGCCCCCGATTATCCGGTTACCTTCTTGATTATGCTGGCGGCCAGTATTATTTCGAGTTCATTGGCAACGCGGGTAAAAAAACAGGCGCGTCAATCTGCTCAAAAAGCTTACTATATGGAGCTTCTGATGAACAGTAGTCAAAAAATGCAGCAAGGGCGCGATGAACAGGAAATTATTGCGCTTGCAGCGGAACAGGTAAGAGCGCTTCTGGATCGGCCGGTTTTGTATTCGCTGGCCATAAAAGGCAAAGCGCTGGAATTTCAGGTTTGTCCCCAGTCGGAAACAAATAAATTGGTTGGGGCAATGACCCCGGAAGAAGTGGGCGTTGCTGATTGGGTCGTACAAAACAACAAGCGTGCCGGAGCAACCACAAACACGCTGTCTCATGCACAGAATCTATATTTGTCTGTCAGAGGAAATCAGGAAGTTATGGGCGTGATCGGAATCCCGTCAAAATACTATCCTCCATTGGATGTATTTGAGAAAAACCTGCTGATTTCCCTTCTGAACGAATGCGGATTGATTTTGGAACGCCGAAGACTTCGGGCTGAGAAACAAGCGATTGAAATGGAAACGCAAAGAGAACGCCTTCGCTCCAATTTATTGCGGGCAATTTCCCATGACCTTCGCACACCGCTTACCAGCATCAGCGGAAATGCAGGCGTTTTAATGGAAAAAAGTATTTCGCTGGATGAAAGCAAAAAACAGGAGATATACAGCTCTATCTATGACGATTCCATGTGGCTTGTAAACCTCACAGAGAATCTATTGTCTATTACGCGAATCGAAAATGGAACCATGCATCTCCAGATGAATGCGGAACTGATCGATGATGTGTTTCGGGAGGCGATCTCTCATGTAGACCGAAAAGCGTCCGAACATGAAATATCCATAGAGCTTGCGGATGATTTTTTAATGGCGAAAATGGATGTTCGTCTGATTGTCCAAGTGATCATCAATATTGTAAACAACGCCATTAAATATACGCCGGAAGGGTCCCACATCTGTTTATCGGCGCGAAAGGAGAAAAAAATGGTTCTCATCCGCATTGCGGACGATGGTCCGGGCATTTCAGATGAAGCAAAGCTGCATTTATTTGATATGTTTTACACGGCGGATATCGGAAAAGCAGACAGCCGCAGAGGGTTAGGTCTGGGTTTGAGCTTATGCAAATCTATTGTAGACGCGCATGGCGGAAAAATTTCTGTCAGCAATAATAAACCGCATGGTGCGGTATTCACGTTTACATTACCTTTAGAGGAAGTGAATTTTGATCATGTATAAGTCAAAGATTCTTGTGATAGAGGATGATCCTGCTATTACAAATTTGATACGAACCACATTGGATACACAGGGGTATCAGTATCACACCGCGAAAAATGGAACAGGTGCACTTTTGGATGCCGTTTCCTATAACGCCGATGTCATTATTTTGGATCTGGGATTACCCGATATGGATGGCGTTGAAATCATCCAAAAAATCCGCGGATGGAGCAATGTGCCTATTATCGTGGTAAGCGCCCGAAGCGAGGATCAGGATAAGGTAGAAGCGTTAGATGCCGGGGCAGATGATTATCTGACAAAACCATTCAGCATTGATGAGCTTTTGGCCCGCCTTCGCGTGGCTTTGCGAAGGAGCCGGGCAGATGAGGTTTCTTCCCAAGTACAAACCAGTGTGTACCGCAACGGAGACCTGACCATTGATTTTGCCGCTGGATGCGCATATATGGATGATAAAGAGATTCATTTGACGCCCATTGAATACAAACTGCTTTGTGTTCTTGCCAAAAATACCGGAAAGGTTTTGACACATAATTATATTTTAAAAGAAGTATGGGGAAGCACATCCGCATCGGATACGCCTTCTCTGCGGGTATTTATGGCAACGCTGCGGAAAAAGATTGGGCAAAACCCCTCTGCGCCGCAATATATTCAAACCCATATCGGCGTAGGGTATAGAATGATACGTCAATAACAGAAATGCCTGTATATTAAGATTTCTCCATAACGTTGTCCGTTTATGAAAAGACGGACAACGTTATTTCTATTTTCCAAATGGATTATGGATTTATGAAAAATCTAAGCCGAAAATGCACGCAGCATATCGATTAACAAAAACTTAATGTATTCCGGCAGGGCTTTATCTCCCTCTAATTCTATTCGAGATATAATTAAGACAGATTTTCATAGAACAGAGGGGTCGATATGGAATACGGTATCTTAACTTTGCTTCCAATAGTTGTGGTAATTGGAATGTCGCTAATCACCAAAAGAATCTTGGAATCGCTCGTTGTTGGAACCTTTATTACTTATATCATTGTTGACGGATTTGATTTCGCTTCAGGGTGGATGGATGCCTTCTTCCGGGTTGCTACAGACAGAGACCATCAGTGGGTCATATTGGTATGTGCTTTGTTTGGAAGCCTGATTGCATTGCTGGGAGCATCGCATGGAACGCTTGGTTTTTCAAAGATGCTTGGAAAGCTCTGCCGAGGTCAAAAGTCCACAATGTTTGTAACATGGGTTATGGGCGTCCTGATTTTTGTGGACGACTATCTCAATATTATGACGCTGAGCACATGTATGAGAAAGCTTACAGATAAGCATAAGGTTCCTCGCGAAGCGCTTTCCTATGTTATCGATTCCACAGGCGCGCCTGTCTGTGCTCTCCTGCCTTTTTCAACATGGGCGGTGTTTTTTGCCGGGCTATTCTATGCGGAAGCAGGTATTCCCGAATTGGGATACGGCAGTGCGATTGAAACCTTCTACCATATTATCCCCTTTGTTTTTTATGCAGTTGCAGCCGTTGTAATTGTTCCCCTGTTTGGGTTTGGCTTGATTCCAAAATGGGGAAAAATGAAAAAAGCGTATAACCGGGTGCAGAGCACTGGAAAGGTGTACTCCCCAGAAAGCGCAGACCTGAATTTGGACGAAGAAGATGCGGAAGATATCAACGTAAAAGGGAATATTTGGGATTTTGTTTTGCCGATTGGTGTTCTGATTACGTTGACGATTGTAATGGGAGAGCTGTTTTTAGCTTTAATCGCATCAATAGCAGTCTGTTTCCTTCTGTATATCCCCCGTAAAAAGATGACAATTTCTCATTTTTGTGATTTAGTCATGCATGGCTTTTGCAATATGATTCCAACTGTCGCTATTATCTTCTTCGTATTTGTCATGCAGGAGGGCATGAGCGATATTGGAATTGCAGATTATATTATTCATAGTGTAAAGCCCCTTATCAATGCACAGCTGCTGCCGGTTATCACTTTTCTTCTTGTTGCCCTGCTAAACTTCAGCACAGGCAGCGCATGGGGGATTCCGGCGATTGTCAGCCCTATTATCATTCCTTTGGCCTTTTCCATTGGTGCCAATCCTCTTCTGATTATGGGGGCAATTGTTTCGGGAGCTACGCTGGGGAGCCACGCCTGCTTTTATTCGGATGCAACGGTCCTAACATCTAGCTGCTGCAAAATGAACAATATGGATCATGCGCTTTCACAGCTTCCCTATGCAATGTGTGCCGCAGGATTTTCGGTGGCAGGTTATTTACTGTGCGGTTTCCTAATGTAAACTTGTGGAGGTTTTTATGCAGGTAATACTCGGCGATATCACAAAAATAAAGGCAGATGCCATTGTCAATGCCGCCTCTGCCGATTTAATGCCGCACCCGGGAATATGCAGCGCTATTTATGCAGCAGCAGACAGTGAATTGCTGAAAATGGTTTGTAAAAGGATTGGACATTGCAGGATTGGTCATGCGGTGGCAACCCCTTCTTGCGGACTCAAAGCAAAATACATCATTCATGTTGCCGGAGCCGGATGGTATGGGGGCAATAAAAGAGAAAAAATCCTAATGGCACAATGCTATTTTAACGCATTGCAGAGAGGGTATCTGATTGGGTGCAGAAGCATCGCCGTTCCGCTGATTTTTTCCGGTGACAGCCATATGCCTCGGGCAGAATCTATTGCGATTGCGGAACAGGCAATAAAAAAATTTGAAGAGAGACATCCAGAAATGCAAATCACCCTTGTTTTATATCGGAAGGGCATTTACGAGATGGCGCTTCGTATTTTAAAGGATTCCGGCTGAGCTTTGAAAGCGTCTGACGCCCATCAGGTCAGGCGCTTTCTTAATACAATTTTTATCTGATATAAAAAACGCTAAGACCAATTTCACGATAAAACTGCTACAATATTTCGAGAAAAGCTAAGAGGAGGCTAATAATATGATGGATCTTATCATGGTAGCAATTTTGGCCGGCTGCATTGGGCTTGTTGTGCTGTTAATCAACTGGTGCCAAAAGCAAGTAGATCGGAATGAATAAGGAGGAAAGGACATGATTGTTCTTGGGATTATTGTTTTACTGCTGGGTGGATATTTAGTTTATGCATTGGTACACCCGGAAAAATTTTAAGGCAATACCGCACAGAAAAGTAGGCGCGATACTGCCAGAAGTGATATAATAA
>URQJ01000029.1 GCA_900549945.1 uncultured Oscillospiraceae bacterium | reverse complement strand
GGCGGCCAGAAGCAGCGCATCGCGCTGGCGCGCGCGCTCGCGGTCCGCCCGTCGATCCTGATCCTCGACGACACGACCTCTGCCGTCGATATGGAAACCGAAAAATATATTCAGGAGCAGCTTTCCAGCCTCGACTTTGCCTGCACGAAGATCATCGTCGCGCAGCGCATCTCGACGACAAAGCGCGCCGACCGCATCGTGATTCTCGATAAGGGCCGCATTGCGGACATCGGCACGCACGAGGAGCTGATCGCGCGGCCGGGCTATTACCGCGAGGTTTACGAGCTGCAGAACGGCATCACGAAGGAAGGGGGCGCTGCGTAATGGCCAGAAACCGCTTCGACGTCGATGAATCGCTGGAAACCCCATTCAGCATCAAGCATCTGCTGCGCGCCGGCGTGTATATCAAGCGGCACGCGAAAAAGATGGTGCTTTCGATTATTTTCTCCGCAATCTCCGCGGCCTGCGCGCTGATCGGCCCGAAGCTGATCGAAATCGCGCTGAACGACGCCGTGCCGAACAAGGATTTTCCGCAGCTCTTTCTTCTGGCCGGCATCATGCTCGTCTCGATCGTGCTTTCAATTCTGTTTTCCGTCAAGCGCTCGCGCTACATGACCGTGGTGGGGCAGGAGATCATCTACGACATCCGCAAGGATCTGTTCGAGCATTTGCAGCGGCTGTCCTTCCAGTTCTACGACGACCGCCCGCACGGCAAGATCCTCACGCGTGTCATAAATTATGTCAACTCCGTTTCCGATGCGCTCTCGAACGGCATTATCAACTTTGTGCTCGAAATTTTCAACCTGATTCTGATCGCCGTCTTTATGTTCCTTTGCGACGTGAAGCTCTCGCTGGTCGTCATGGCCGGCATCCCGCTGTTCCTCCTGATCGTGCTGATTTTAAAGCCCGCGCAGCGCCGTGCCTGGCAGGACGTCTCGAACAAGAGCTCCAACCTGAACGCCTACCTGCACGAGAGCCTCGACGGTATGAAGATCACGCAGGCGTTCACGCGCGAGGAGAAAAACGCCGAGATCTACAACACGCTGAACACGAAGATGTACAAGAGCTGGATGAAGGCGCAGATCACTTCGAACCTCGTCTGGGTCTCGGTGGATAATATCTCGACGTGGGTCGTCGGCGCAATGTACCTGATCGGCCTCTCTCTGCTCGGGCCCGCGGTGCAGATCGGCACGCTGATCGCGATCTCCGCCTATGCGTGGCGCTTCTGGCAGCCGATTCTCCAGCTTTCGAACCTCTACAACACATTTATCAACGCCGTGGCGTATCTCGAGCGCATCTTTGAGATGATCGACGAGCCGGTCACTGTGGCCGACGCGCCGGACGCCGAGACGCTGCCGGAGATCCGCGGCAGCGTGACGTTCGACGACGTGACGTTCTCGTATGACGGCACCATCAACATCCTCGAGCACTTCAATCTCGATGTCAGGGCGGGCGAATCGATCGCGCTGGTTGGCCCGACCGGCGCGGGCAAGACAACTGTTGTCAACCTGATCTCGCGCTTCTATAACATTGATTCGGGCCGCGTGCTCGTCGACGGGCACGACATCTCCAAGGTCACTCTGCATTCCCTGCGCGCCCAGATGGGCATCATGCTGCAGGATAGCTTCATCTTCTCCGGCACGATCATGGATAATATCCGCTACGGCCGGCTGGATGCGACCGACGAGGAGGTCATCGCCGCGGCAAAGACCGTGCGCGCGCACGACTTTATCAGCGAGATGCCCGAGGGCTACCATACGCAGGTGAACGAGCGCGGCTCGCGGCTTTCGCAGGGCCAGAAGCAGCTCATCGCCTTTGCGCGCACGCTGCTCTCCGACCCGAAGATTCTCGTGCTCGACGAGGCTACCTCGTCGATCGACGCCAAGACCGAGCGGCTTTTGCAGGAGGGCCTGCAGGCGCTGCTCAAGGGACGCACAAGCTTCATCATCGCGCACCGCCTCTCCACGATCAAGCACTGCGACCGCATTCTCTACATCGCGAACAAGGGGATCGCCGAGTGCGGAAATCACGACGCGCTGATCGCCGCGCGCGGCAATTATTATGAGCTGTACACGGCACAGCTTGAGTCCTAACGGATGGAGACCACAACAGCTTGAAGCCGTAAATCAAAATTGTTATAAAAATGCCCTGCTTCCGCTTCGGTCGGAGGCAGGGCATTTTCCGTAGAAAATCAAAGGACTGCTATATTGTGGCATACGTTCACGTTTTAGCGTAAAAAGGGGGTGTCAGGAGACGTTGTCCATCTGGAGGCAGAGCTTGTCGGAGATCATCGCAATAAATTCGCTGTTCGTCGGCTTGCCACGGGTATTATGTATCGTATATCCGAAATAGGAATTCAGGACGTCCACGTCGCCGCGGTCCCATGCGACCTCGATCGCGTGCCGAATCGCACGCTCGACGCGCGAGCTCGTTGTCTCATACTGCTTTGCAACGCTCGGGTAAAGCTGCTTTGTGACGGCATTGATGATTTCCGGCTCCTCGATTGCCATGATGATCGAGTCCCGCAGATAGTGGTAACCCTTGATGTGGGCGGGAACGCCGATCTGGTGCAGAATCTCCGTGACCTGAATGCGCAGGTCGGAGCGGCTTGTGCCCGCCGCAGCCGCGTGGCTGGAGGCCCCTGTAAGCGCGAGAATGCGGTCGATCATCTCGGCCTTATTGTAGGGCTGGATCGCGAAATACGAGGCGCCGGCCTCCATGACCTGCCGCTCGAGCGCGGGCGCGGAATACGAAGCGGTCACAATGAAAACGGGCTCCGAAAGCCCCTCGCTTTTGACCGCGTGCATAACGCCCAGTGCGTCGAGGCCGGGCATAAAAAGCTCCATAATGACGGCGTCCGGTTTTTCCTCCCGGATCCTTGAGAGCAGAGCCGCACCGTTCCTTCCGGCGATCATAACTTGTGCGCCTTTGGCCGAAATGGCGTCGGTATTTTCCCGGCTCCATTCGCCGTCATCCGCACAAATAATAATCTTTATTTGTTTTTCCATGACTTACCTCCTGCGTGATTTGAATTGTGAACAAATTCTACCATATACGCCGGGCTATTGCAAGGGGAAAGTCTGAGAATTGACAAGAAAATTTGTTGTAATAAAGCGTCGAATGCGGTATAAAATGATCAAAATTATAGTATTTGTGGCGTTATCCGGCTGAATTTGCGATGAAATCTTTTTTTTCGGTGTGCCGGCGGTTTTTAGTTAAAATGCCTTGAAAAGTGGGGAAAAAGCCGGTATAATAGCCGTAAAGAGAGGAAGGAGGCGGTGAAAAGCATGGAGCTGCGCGTTCTACGGTATTTTTTGATGGTGGCGCGGGAGGAAAACATCACGCGCGCCGCCGGCCTTCTGCATGTGACACAGCCGACGCTTTCGCGCCAGCTCATGCAGCTTGAGGAGGAGCTTGGGGTGAAGCTGTTTCACCGAAACAAATACCGCATGACGCTGACTGAGGAGGGCATGCTCTTAAAGCAGCGCGCGCAGGAGATCGTCGCGCTGTCGGACAAGGCGAAGGCGGAACTTTCCCGCAGCGAGGGCGACCTCACCGGCGCCGTCTCGATCGGCTGCGCCGAAGCGCGCAGCTTCTCCGTTCTGGCCGAGCAGATCGTCGCTTTCCGCACGGTTCACCCGCGGGTGCGCTTCCACATTTACAGCGCGACCGCCGACGATGTGAAGGACAGAATGGAAAAGGGGCTTTTGGATATCGGCTTCCTGATCGAGCCGGTCGACGTCAGCCGGTTTTCGTTCATCCGCATGCCGGTGCGCGAGCGCTACGGCGCGTTGGTGCGCAGGGATTCGCCGCTCGCCGAAAAAGAGGCCGTGCACCCGCAGGATCTGCTTGGCATGCCGATCCTCTTCGGCAATCGGGACGGCGTGCGCGACGAGATCGCCGGGTGGTTCGGCGATCTGTTCGACAGCATGGAAGTCGCCGTGCGGTACAACCTCATCCGAAACGGTGCGGCGCTGGTGGAAAAGGGCGCCGGGGTGGCGCTGACGATCGATCAGGACAACATCGGCGAAAATCTGCGCTTTATCCCGCTTTCTCCGGCGCTGGAGATCGGCTCGGTGCTGGCGTGGAAGAATTTGCAGGCCTATCCGCCTGCGGTGCGTTGTTTCATCGAGCACTTGAAAATACAATTTGAGCATTTTTGAATATACAGCATAGGTATTGGACATTGCTGTGAACTTGCATTACAATGAAGGCGTCCCGCGGCGGGCGCCTTGTTTTTTGGCAGCCGAAGCGCTGCGCACAGCGCGTAAAGAAACGGCGCGCCGGAAGGAAAGACCGGCCGTGCGGCGGCAATGAAAGCTACTAACGGAGGGAATTTATTATGGGTGGAGTTCTCAGCCGGCTGATCGAGCCGAAAGCACAGCTCCCGAAGGCGCGCATGCGCTTTTCTGATGCGGACATCAAAAAGCTCGTGGTGCCGCTGTTTTTCGAGCAGCTTCTCGTGATGCTCGTCGGCATCGCCGACACGTTCATGGTCAGCTATGCGGGCGATGCGGCAGTTTCCGGTGTCTCGCTCGTCAACATGTTCAACACAATTTTTATCTACCTGTTTACGGCGCTGGCATCGGGCGGCGCGGTTGTCGTCAGCCAATACATCGGCCGCCGGGAGCGCGCGTCCGCGAATTTATCCGGCAGCCAGCTCCTGATGTTTTCCACACTGCTGTCTGCGGTTCTGATGGCGGTCTCGCTCATCTGGAACCGGCAGATCCTCCGCCTTCTGTTCGGCAGCGTGGAGGCGGACGTCATGGAGGCGTGCGTCACCTACCTGCGCATCTCGGCGTACTCCTTCCCGGCGATCGCGGTGTATAACGCCGGTGCGGCGCTCTGCCGAAGCATGAACTGCACCAAGGTGACGCTGTACATCTCGGCATCCTCCAACGTCATCAACATCGCCGGCAATGCGATCGGCATCTTTGTGCTGCATGCCGGCGTGGCGGGCGTGGCTTACCCGACGCTTCTGTCGCGCATTTTTACGGCCGTGGCCGTCACCGTATTCTGCTTCGGCAAAAACAGGGCGGTCGCGTATCGGCTGCGGGATATTCTGCGCTGGGACGGCGGCATGCTCTGGCGCATCCTGCGCGTCGCGGTGCCGAACGGCGTGGAAAACGGCCTGTTCCAGCTCATCAAGGTCGCGCTGAGCAGCATCACGGCGCTGTTCGGCACGGTGCAGATTGCGGCGAACGGCATCGCGCAGAGCATCTGGTCGCTGGCGGCGCTGGTCGGCGCGGCGATGGGCCCGGCCTTTGTCACGGTCATCGGGCAGTGTATGGGCGCCGGCGACGGCGAGGCGGCGGAATACTACATGCAGAAGCTGATGCGCATCACGCTTTTGATCTCCGTCGTATGGAATGCGCTCGTGTTCGCGGCCACACCGCTGATCATGCAGCTTTATCCGCTCGACGGTGCGGTCACGCAGCTCGTCGTCGTGCTCGTCCTGATCCACAACGTGTTCAACGCGGTGTTCTACCCGTTTTCGGGCGTGATGCCAAACGGCATGCGCGCCGCAGGCGACGTGCGGTATGCGATGCTCGTCTCGATCTTTTCCACAGCCGCCTGCCGGCTCGTCCTGTCCGTCGTGCTCGGCATCTGGCTGAACCTCGGCGTGATCGGCGTTGCGCTCGCGATGTGCTGCGACTGGGGTGTGCGCGTGATTTTCACGCTGCTGCGCTATAAATCCGGAAAATGGAAGCGTTTCCGTGTGATCTGACCGTCAGAAAGCACAAGCGGACGTGCGGAATCTTGTGGCGGATGCGGCTTGTGCGGGCCGCGCGAATGCAGTACAATAGGCCTCAGAAAGGCAAATCGATTTGCCGGATTTGGAGGCGTTGTTATGTTCAACGGTTTAGGCATGCACATGGGCAATCTTTCGCGCCTGTCGGACGCAAAGACCCGCTCGATCAGCCCGGAGAATTTCACCGGGGAAAAGGGGAAGGGCGGCATGTGCCCGCTCGAAAGCGGTTCGGCGCGCAATGCGGCGCGCGACCTCGGCACGGGCTGGAAGGTGAACCCGTATATCGTCATCGAGCCGGGCGCGGTGTTTGAGATCGCGGACATCGAGGGCCCCGGCGCGATCCAGCACATTTGGCTGACGCCGACCGGTCAGTGGCGCAGCACGATCCTGCGCATCTACTGGGAGGAACAGGAGACGCCCGCGGTGGAGTGCCCGATCGGCGATTTCTTCTGCTGCGGTTGGCAGGAATACATGCAGATCTCCTCGCTTGCGGTCTGCGTCAATCCGGGCAGTGCGTTCAACTGCTACTGGACGATGCCGTTTCGCCGGCGGTGCCGCATGACGCTCGAAAACCGCGCGGACGACCCGGTGACGATGTACTACCAGATCGACTACACGCTGACCGACGTCGGGCCGGACTGCGCCTATTTCCACGCGCAGTTCCGCCGCGTGGACCCGCTGCCGTACAAGGGCGTTTACACGATCCTCGACGGCGTGCGCGGCAAGGGGCAGTACGTCGGCACGTACATGGCGTGGGGCGTCAACAACGCCGGCTGGTGGGGTGAGGGCGAGATCAAATTCTACTTGGACGGCGACGCCGCATACCCGACGGTCTGCGGTACCGGCACGGAGGACTATTTCTGCGGCTCCTATAATTTCGAGGACCCGAAAACCCACGACCGCTACGTTTCCTTCACGACGCCGTACACCGGCATGCAGGCTGTGGGTACCGATGCGCTCTACCGTTCGCAGAAGCGCTTCGGCCTCTACCGCTGGCATATCATGGACCCCGTCCGCTTTGAAAGCGACCTCAGGGTGACGATTCAGGCGCTCGGCTGGCGCAGCGGAGGGCGGTATCTGCCCTTGCAGGATGACATCGCCTCCGTCGCATTTTGGTATCAGACGCTGCCGGCGGCGCCGTTCCCGGTTCTGCCGGACCGCGACGCGCTCGAGATCATCTGAGTGCGGGTGTGGTAAAATAAAAAAGGCCGCCCCGGGCGGCGCTGCGGAGTGCAGCGCCCTGCTCAGGACGGCTCTTTTTGTCAGCGCAGGGAGATTTCCTCGGGTTTGTCGTCAAAAATGCCGGTCTGGAATTCCCGGCGGCCCGGCAGCTTTTTTGGCACCTCCATGCTGTGCAGCTCCTGATACGACTCGTATTCGTCCGGCGTGACCGGCGGCGTCGGCATCAGGCCGGTGCACTCGTTGGCGGAGGCGGTATCGGAAAGGTTCGGGAAAATTTCGACGTGCTCGCCGTACTGAAAGCGCTTTTCTTCCATATCCTTCATAAAAGTGACCTGTCCTTTCTGCTGAACTGGGCGGTGCTGAAAATGCGATGCGGCGCCCGCAAAGGCAGGCGCCGCATCGTGCTTTCAGCGCTGCGCCTTTACAAATAGACTGCGCAGCGGACAAGCGATTATGCAAAAAGCACCGGCAGCAAAACCGCCGGTGCTTTTGAGGTTTTTCGAAAAATCAGAGCTTCGTGACGTTCGCCGCACGGAGCTTGCCGTTCTTCGGGTCAGTCTCGGTCTCAAACGTGACCTTCTGGCCCTCGTTGAGCGTCTTGAAGCCGTCGCCCTGAATCGCGGAGAAATGCACGAAAACATCCTCGCCGCCCTCATCGTTGGAGATGAAGCCGTAGCCTTTTTCTGCGTTAAACCATTTTACTGTACCGTTGTTCATTGTGGGTACCTCCGTTAAAAATAACTCGTGCTCGTAAACGCCATACAAAAAAACGCAGCCCTTGTAAACCACAAACATGACTTACAAGAACTGTGAGACATTGTTTTTGTTTATTACACTTATCAAAGTATAACAGCTTTTCCTCTCAAAGTCAATCGGGTTTCAATATTTATTTTTGCGCGCCGCATCCTGTGTATGGCGGGGGAGCAGACAGCGCGGTTTTCAGGGGGCGGAAGGCGGCGCCGCGGGCTTTTTGGCTGGGTGTACAATAGGGCCCGGCCGGGCAGGATACAGTGCGGAAAGGGGCGGATTTAGGCGTTCATATTCGCTTCAAAAAAACTTCTGATAATTTTCACGAAAATGAAATGCTCTTTTCACATTGGCCCTATATACTATAACCGTGCTCAGGAGAGAAAGCACCTGACACACTTTCATTTACTTCCTTCATTTCCTTTTTTTCTACGAACCGGAATGTCAGCCGCCCGGCATCGGGCGGATTCCGATTTGAAACTTACCCCCACTTTTTATAACTGTCCTCTGCCGGCATTGCAAGCCGGCAGTGCGGCAGACCAAAAGCAATCGCCTTTGCGCATTCGGAATTGTATCCGTTGTGCAGAGGTGTTTTTAATTTCCGCAAATACTTTTCGAATGGGGTGGAACGATAATGGTACGGAAGAGCGCGCAGCTTTTCCGAAAAAAGAAGGGGGATGAAAACGCATTGCAAAATGAAAATGAAGCGCTGGGCGGCGCGCGGAAAAAGCGCCGTGCCGTTTCGGTTTCGGAAAGCATCCGCACCTTTGCGGCGGCTGTCGGCACAACAGCCGTTCTGATGCTCACGGTCTGCGGCGTCTTTGACCTGTATCTCACACAGGAGGACGGCCCGGAGAACGTGCGCGCAGCTTCCGTTTTCGGCGGCACGGCCGAGTCGGCGCAGAGCCGCACGGTTCAGCTCGGCGGCGATGTGTTCGGCATCAAGCTTTTTTCCGACGGTGTTATTGTAGCCGCGCTTTCGGACATTTATACCGAAAACGCGGTGTGCTGCCCGGCAAAAGATGCGGGTATCGAGGCGGGTGACTACGTGCTTTCCGCAAACGGCGCGCCGGTGGAGACGAACGCGGCACTTGCCGCGGTGCTCTCCTCGGGCGATGCCGTTTCGCTGACGATGCGGCGCGGCGAAAGGACGTATGAGACGACGCTGACCCCTGTGCGTGCCGACGGCGTATTCAAGGCGGGCATGTGGATTCGGGACAGCGCGGCGGGGATCGGCACCGTGACATTCTACAGTGCGGACGGCGCGTCCTTTGCGGCGCTAGGCCACGGTATCTGCGATTCGGATACGAAGGATGTGCTCGCGATCCGCACCGGCGAGCCGGCGGCCATTTCCATCTGCGGCATCGAGCCGGGCCGAACCGGTGAGCCGGGCCGCCTGCGCGGATACTTCACCGGCGGCGACAGCCTCGGCACGCTTACGCAGAACACCGAACTCGGCATTTACGGCACGCTGAAAACGCTGCACAGCGGGCAGACGGTCGAGGTGCTCGACCGCGCGGCCGTGCACACTGGTCCCGTGCAGATCGCGGCGACGATCGATGAAAACGGCGTGCAGCTTTTCGACGCGGAGATCGAGCGCGTGAGCACGGACGCGCGGCAGGAGACAAAGACGCTCGTCGTTCGCGTGACGGATCCCGACCTGCTTGCAGAAACAGGCGGCATCGTGCAGGGCATGAGCGGCTGTCCTATTTTGCAGGACGGCAAGCTCGCCGGCGCGGTGACGCATGTTTTTGTGGATGATCCGACACGCGGCTACGGCATTTTTGCGGAAACCATGCTGGAACAGGCCGGATAGCGGCGGCAAGGGCTCCCGAGCGATCGGGCGCCCTTGTTTTTTGCCTTGCGGGCACACCGGGTGATCCTGTGGTGCTGAGTTTTCCGCAACGCAGCTTTCGGCCTCTCGTTTTGTGCGTGCGGAAAATCGGTATTTACTGTAAAACAAAATATAATTATTGAAAAACGATAAAAATATGTTGACAAACAAGATCGTGCGTGCTATGCTTTCCGTAAAGAAACAGAAAAGAGGGAATCCTGTGTTCAGAATATCCGAAAAAGCATCCACCGTCCTCTCACTGATTTTTACCGGCGCGGCGCTCGTGCTGCTCGTCGTGCTGACCTGCACGCTGCCGTCGATCATCGGCTGGTATCTGGAAATCACCGCGCGCCCGGGGCTGGACCGCACGGCGGTCACGGCGCTGCTCTACGCGGCGCTTGTCCCGGCTTATACGGCGGCCTTCGCGCTGCTCTCTTTGCTGCGCAAGGTGCAGCGCGAGGCGATCTTTACCGACAAGGCCGTCGGCAATCTCCGGCTCGTCTCCTACTGCTGTCTCGCCGAATGCGCCGTTTTCGCGGTTTTGACCGTCTATTTCCAGTTTGCGGCCTTCATCGCCTTTGCGTCGCTGTTCATGTGCGTGATCCTGCGCGTCGTGAAAAATGTGATCGCCAAGGCAGCCGAGGTCAAGGCTGAAAACGACTTTACGATATAGGAGGGCGCGCTGTGATCGTAGTGAATCTCGATGTGATGATGGCACGGCGCAAGATGCCGCTCAACGAGCTTTCCGAGCGCGTGGGCATCACGCTGGCGAACCTTTCCATTTTGAAAAACAACAAAGCGAAGGCCATCCGCTTTTCCACGCTCGATGCGATCTGCAAGGCGCTGGACTGCCGGGTGGAGGACATTCTCGAATTCCGCAGCGACGGGGAAGGGGGCGATTCACATGAATGATATGCCGCTCAGCGCGCCGCAGGCCGCTTTGCCTGCGCCGGTGATTCCGGCAAGGCGGCGGTACACGCTGGCGCAGAAGCTGTTGGCGGCCGCCGTGCTGCTGCTCAGTTACTTTTACATCCGCATGTTCTTTTTCTCGCCGGCTGGAATCGGGCGCACACTGTTCGTTTTCCTTTTGCTCGCCGTTTCCGCGGCGTATATGGCGCACGCGAAAATCCGGCCGAATGCGGCGTCCATTGCGGCGGGCGCGCTCACAGGGTTGTTCTCGCTCGTGTTTGCGCTGGTGCCGAGCGGTATGCTGACCTTTTTTACCGCGGCGTTCTGTCAGTTCGGCTACACGTATTTCGTCTACAAATCGATGGACGTGCAGGTTGAGCCGCGGCCCGGCCGCTTCTTCGATTTCGATTTGCTCAAGGCGGTTTTCGCGATGCCGTTCGCCTCGTTCGGCGCGCTGTTCCCGGCGCTCTTTACCGTGCCCCTGAACGGAAAAGCGCTGGGGGAGAAAAAAGCGGCGCGCACGGTCGGCCTCGTGCTGCTCGGGCTTCTGCTCTCGGTTTTCCCGACCGCTATCGCCGTTTCCCTGCTCTCGTTTGACGCGGGCTTCCGCGCGATGCTCGACGGGATCTTTGCCTTCGAGCTGCCGCAGTTCAGCTTTTTTGAGCAGGCCGTCTACATCGTGCTGGCTCTGCCCGTTGCCATGTACATCTTCGGCCTGTGGATCTCCGGCAGCCGCGGCGCCTGCGCGGGCATGCGTGCGGAAAGCTGCGCGCGCTTCCGCACGGCGGCGCACATTCTGCCGCGCACCGCGGTCGTCGCGGCCTGCGTGCCGGTGCTGCTCGTCTACCTGCTCTTTTTTATCGCGCAGCTCCCGTATTTCACCTCGGCATTTTCCGGCGTGCTGCCGGCGCAGTTCACCCACGCCGAGTACGCGCGGCAGGGTTTCTTTGAGCTGTGCGCGGTCCTTGTGCTGAACGGCGGCCTCGCGTACCTGCTCGCCCTGTTTGCGAAACGCGCGGGGAAAAACACGGCGCCGCGCGTCTGCGTCGCTTTGCTCAGTGCCGCGTCGCTGATCCTCACCGCGACGGCTGTCTCGAAAATGCTGCTCTACGTCGATGCGTTCGGCTTGACGCTCTCGCGCGTCTACACGCTGTGGTTCATGCTGGCCGCCGCGCTCGTGTTTCTCCTGCTGCTCGCCCGCGTGATTTCGCGCCGCGTGCCCTTTGTGCCGCTTGCGCTCGCCGTGTGCACCGTGATGTTCGGCGTTCTGGCGTTTTCCGATGCGCCGTCGTTTGTCTCCCGCTGCAATGCCGACCGCGTGTGCGCGGGCGCGGATTGGACGCTCGACCGCGGCTACTTCGAGCAGCTCGGCGCGAGCGCCGTGCCCGACGCGGTGCGGCTGGAGAGCGACCCGGCCGCCGACCGTGTGACGCGCTCGAATGCGCGGCGCTTCCTAGACGATTACACGCTCTACCACGAGGACGGCAGTGGGCTCAGCTTCAACCTGACGGAGCACCGCGCGCGGCAGGCGCTGCGGAACAGAGTGCCGCAAGGGACACACATTTAAATGCGCAAGACGCAAAAAAGACCGGCTGAACGGGAAAAGCTCCCGCAGCCGGTCTTTGCTTATTTGATTTTCGCGCGGCCTCAGCAGTCCTTGAGAAGCGCTTCGGCCTCCCGCAGGCTGATGTCCTTTTCGCGGGCGATGCGGGCGAGATCCTCATACTCGTATTTCGCGCGGCGCACGCCGTAGCCGGAGGAGGTTTTGCGGCGTACCGGGCCGCAGGGCGTCTCGAGCGTTTCGAGTCTGCGGTCGAGCACATAGCGGCGCGTCGCCGCCTCGCGCACGCCGATCGTCGTCGTGTGCCGGAAGAGCAGGGAAAGCATCGCGTCGCGGTCCGGCTCGCGGCACATCACGCGCAGCAGCGTGCCGGGGCGGGATTTCTTCATTCCGATCGGCACGGTGTAAACCTCGAGCGCGCCGCCTGCAAAAAGGCGCTCCATCGCGAAGCCGACGGCCTCGGCGGTCATGTCGTCCACGTTGCAGGAAAGCTCGAGCACCGTGTCGCCGCGGCTTTCGGCTTCGCCAAGCATGGCGCGCACGCAGTTTGCGGCCTCAAAATCCTTTTTGCCCATGCCGTAGCCGATCGCTTCGGTTTTCATCGCGGGCATCGTGCCGAAGCGCGTGGCGAAGTGCTTGAGCAGCGCGGCGCCGGTCGGCGTACAGAGCTCGCCGCGCACGTCGCCGCCGTAGATCGGCACGCCGCGCAGGATAAACGCCGTCGCCGGGGCGGGCACGGGCAGAATGCCGTGCGCACAGCGCACCTGACCGCTGCCG
Organism: uncultured Oscillospiraceae bacterium; assembly: GCA_900549945.1. Lineage (GTDB taxonomy): Bacteria > Bacillota > Clostridia > Oscillospirales > Acutalibacteraceae > Hominenteromicrobium. The sequence goes on along the minus strand of URQJ01000029.1, from coordinate 1,794 downwards.
ACGTGCACGGGGGAGACGATCACCTCGTCCGGCGCGAGCCGGTGCATCAGCAGGCAGACGGCGGTGACGTCGGCGACTGCGTCCAGCGTGCCGACCTCGTGGAAGTGGATCTCCGTCACGGGCACGCCGTGCGCGTGGCTTTCGGCCTCGGCGATCAGGCCGTATACGGCCATCACGTCGTCCTGCACGGCCTGCGGCAGATGCAGGTGACCGCGCACGATGTGCTCGATGTCGTGCAGTCCGCTGTGATGGTGGTGGCCGTGGCTGTGGTCGTGCGGATGCTCATGGTCGTGCGGATGCTTGTGATCGTGCGGATGCTCATGGTCGTGCGGATGCTCATGGTCGCGCGGATGCTCATGATCGTGCGGATGCCCGTGGTCGTGCGTGTGCTCGTGGCTGTGGTGGTCGTGGCTTTCCTCCTCCGCGCCGTGTACGGTGACCGCCATGTGCGTGCCGGTGATCCCGCATTTCACGGCAGGCTCCGCCTGAAAGTGCACGCCCGGGATGCCGAGGCCGTTGAGCTCGTCGAGAAACGCATGCCGGTCGGGCAAAAGCTCGAGCAGCGCCGCGGTCAGCATGTCGCCGGCGGCGCCCATGCCGCAGTCGAGATATAGGGTTTTCATAGGCTTCAGTCCTTTCTGTTTCGGTTCAAAGCGCGTTCAGCCGTTTTGCGGCTGCGCGTCCATGTGGTTGATCATACTGGCAAGGTAGCCCGCGCCGAAGCCGTTGTCGATATTCACAACGGAGACGCCGCTCGCGCAGGAATTCAGCATCGAGAGCAGTGCCGAAACGCCGCCGAACGACGCGCCGTAGCCCACGCTGGTCGGCACCGCGATGACCGGGCAGTCCGCAAGGCCGCCGATCACGCTGGCGAGCGCGCCCTCCATGCCGGCGATCGCGACGATCACGCTCGCGGACATGATGGCCTCCTTGTGCGCCAGAAGGCGGTGCAGGCCGGCGACGCCGACGTCGTACAGCCGCACAACCTCGTTGCCGAGCACCTCGGCGGTCAGCGCGGCCTCCTCGGAAACCGGGATGTCGCTCGTGCCGCCGGTGGCGACGACGATTTTGCCGATGCCGCTCTTTTCGGGCATCTCGCCGATGATGCCGACGCGCGCCGCCGCATGGTAGTGCAGGTCGTGCGCCTTCTGGACGATCTCGGCGGCTTCCGCCGAAAGTCGTGTGATGAGGATCGTGTTCTGCCCGCCGCGCTTCATCGTTTCCGCGATGCCGATGATCTGTTCCGGCGTTTTGCCCGCGCCGTAGATCACCTCGGCCGCGCCTTGGCGCACCTTGCGGTGCAGGTCCACCTTCGCGTAGCCGATGTCCTCGAACGGCTCGGTCTTGATGCGCAGCAGCGCGTCGTCCACATTCATTTCGCCGCGCTGAACGGCCTCTAAAATCTGTTTGACTTCGTTGTTCATTTGCGTACCTCCAGATCTAGCATGACGGCGCTGTATGTTTTTTTGAGCTCTCTAAGGATCTCCGCCCGGCGCTCGAGCAGCCGCGGAAGCTGGTTTTCGGGAAATTGCAGCCGCGCGGCGCCGTTTGAGAGCCGCACACGGAAATCCGTGAAGCCGAGGGAGAAGAGGAAATCTTCGGCGCGCTCGGTATTTTCGAGCTTCTCGAGCGTCAGGCGTTCGCCGGTTGGGACGCGTGTCGCAAGGCACGCATAGGCGGGCTTGTCCCATGTGAACAGCCCCGCCTCCCGCGAGAGCCGGCGGATCTCAGGCTTTGTCAGCCCGCATTCGCGCAGCGGCGAGCGCACCGAAAGCTCGCGCAGCGCGCGCATGC
>URQJ01000028.1 GCA_900549945.1 uncultured Oscillospiraceae bacterium | reverse complement strand
CGGTGCCCGCCGCCGTGCGGCCGGACTGCATGCCGGAGACGCTCACCGTGCGGTTCCGCGTCGGCGGCGTCTACAAAAACAGCTATCTGAGCGTTTATTTCGGCGAAAAGCGCGTTCTGCACCGGAAAAAGCAGGTTATGGCGCCCGGCGAGATGGAGCAGGTCGTTCTGAAAAAGGCCGACCTCGAAAACGCCGGTTTTGAGACGATCACCGTCTGCACGGAGGAAGACTGATATGGAAACCAGAAGTTTTATCTGCATCAACTGCCCGCTCGGCTGCCCGCTCACGGTCACGCTCGACAACGGGAAAATCGTGTCTGTCGCGGGCAACACCTGCAAGCGCGGGGAGACGTATGCGGTCAAGGAAATCACCGCGCCGGCGCGCACGGTTACCTCGACGGTGCGCGTTTTGGGCGGCGAACGCCCGGTCGTCGCGGTGCGCACGAAAACCGACATCCCGAAGGACAAAATATTCGATTGTATGGCGGCGATCAACGCGGCGGCCGTGTACGCGCCGGTGCGCATCGGCGATGTCATCATCGGAAATATCTGCGGTACCGGCGTCGATGTGATTGCGACGGCGGACAACTGGATGGGAAGCAAGGAGCATAGGGAACAGGCATGATCGATACAATTTTATTCGACCTCGACGGCACGCTGCTGCCGATGGACAACGATGTTTTCACGAAGGGCTATTTCAAGGGTCTTGCCGCGGAGCTGATGCCCTGCGGCTATGCGGCGGAGCCGCTCGTCGGCGCGGTCTGGCGCGGCACGGCGGCCATGGTGAAAAACGACGGCTCGCGCCTGAACCGCGAGGCGTTCTGGCAGACGTTTGAAGCTGTCATGCCGGGCTGGAAAACCGAGCACCGCGCCGTCACCGATACCTTTTATAGGGGGAATTTCGATGCGGCGAAGCGGTACACCGGCGAAAACCCGCTCGCACGCCCGCTGATCGACGCGCTGAAAAGGGACGGCCTGCATTTAATCCTCGCGACGAATCCGCTCTTCCCGAAGGACGGCGTGGAGACGCGCCTGCGCTGGGTCGGCCTTTCTTCGGCGGATTTCGAGCTCGTCACCACCTACGAGAACATGCACTACTGCAAGCCGAACCCGAAGTATTTTGCGGAGATCCTCGAAATGACGGGAAAATCCGCCGCGCAGTGCCTGATGGTCGGCAACAACATGGATGAGGACGGCGCGGCGGCGACGGCCGCGGGCATCCGGACGCTGATCGTCACGGACTGCCTGATCAACGAGAGCTGCACGCCGGCTTCCACGTACCCGAACACGCCGTTCTCCGCACTGTACGATGCAATTCAGGCGCAGCGCGCCGCGGCGAACGGCTGAGCGGGCGCATCCGTGCGGGACGATGGAGCAATGTGAAGGAGAAACGCAGATGGCGATTATATTCAGACCGTATGATATTTCCCGGGACCGCGACTTTCTCTATGCCGCGCACAGGGAGACGTCGGAAATCACGTTCGGCGCGCCGTTTGACGACGAAAAAATCTGCCGGGAGCTGTCGAAGGATTACGCGGTTCGCGACGGATTGTTTCTGGATGGGAAAATGGTCGGCATCTGCGACCTGAGCCGCCGGAATTCGCCGGAGCTGGGCACATACGGATATGTCAATTTCTTCTACGTTGCGCCCGCATACCGCGGTGCAGGATTTGGCGGGCGCTTGGTCTGCCATGCCGCAGACTGGTGCCGCGGGAGCGGGCTGTGCCGCCTGCTGCTCCATACGGGGCGGGGCAACACAGCCGCGCAGCGCTGCTATGTGAAAAACGGATTTGTGCGGTTTCCAGCGTTTGACAAGGCGCCGGAATGGGGCTATGCGCTGGAAATCGGAGGAGAAGAGAGATGAACAAGGAAAATTATCAGGCGGTCAATTCCGCCGTCATCGACCGGTGGGTCGCAGAAGGCTGGGAATGGGGGAAGCCCATCGACCATGAGACGTACCTGCGCGCGAAGGCGGGCGAATGGGGCGTTTTTCTCACGCCGACCAAAACCGTGCCGCACGAATGGTTCGGCGACCTCGCCGGAAAGCGCGTGCTCGGCCTTGCGAGCGGCGGCGGGCAGCAGATCCCGGTCTTTACCGCGCTCGGGGCCGTGTGCACCGTGCTCGATTATTCGGCGGCGCAGCTCGAAAGCGAGCGCATGGTGGCCGCGCGCGAGGGCTATGCAGTCGAATGCGTGCAGGCCGACATGACGAAGCCGCTGCCCTTTGCGGACGCGTCGTTCGACCTGATCTTCCACCCGGTCTCGAACTGCTACGTCGAGCAGCTCGACCCGATCTGGCGCGAATGCGCGCGCGTTCTGAAGCCCGGCGGCGTTCTGCTCGCCGGCTTTGACAACGGGATTAACTATCTGTTTGAGGAAAACGGCACGCAGATCGTGCAGAAGCTGCCGTTCAACCCGCTGAAGGATGAGGCGCTGTACCGGAAATCGATCGAAAACGACGACGGCATTCAGTTTTCGCACACGATCGAGGAGGAGATCGGCGGCCAGCTTCGCGCGGGCTTTATGCTGACCGATATTTACGAGGATACGAACGGCTACGGCCCGCTCGAGGACTTCGGCGTGCCGACGTTCTACGCGACGCGCTGCATCCTAAAATAAAAGCGCATCCGCCGGAAAGCGGGCGCGCGGCAAATAAAGCGAAAGACACGGTGCACAGCCGGAAAACGGCGCGGGCACTGTGTTTTTTGCATTTTTATGAAAAATATTTTTCGAAAATCGAAGTATAGAAAACAAGAGATATAAAGAGAAAACAAAAGAAAACGGGAGATTTGATTTTACAGATTAAAAAACGCGAAAAAATGTGTTGACAAGCCGTTTTCCCTGTGGTAATATCATGGAGCGCCCAGCCGGAAACGGCGGGTTTTATCGGATGGTTTCGTATCCTTGCGAATCGTAAGATACAGAGCATATTCTAAACACTTTCTTGGAGGTAAACGCTATGTCCACTTATATGGCCAAGGCCGGTCAGGTTGACCGCAAATGGTATGTGATCGATGCGGCGGGCAAGCCGCTCGGCCGCGTTGCAGCGCAGGCCGCGGTTCTTCTCCGCGGCAAGCACAAGCCCACCTTTACCCCGCATGTCGACTGCGGTGATCATGTCATCATCATCAACTGCGCGGATGCCGTTCTCACCGGCGGCAAGGCGGAAAAGAAGTATTATTATCGCCACACGGGCTACATCGGCCACCTCAAGGCTATCCGTTACGACACCCTGATGCGCACGAAGCCGGAAAAGGCGATGGAGCTTGCCGTTCACGGCATGATCCCCTCGAACACGATCGGCAGAGCGGCAGAGGCAAGACTTCGCGTCTATGCGGGCAGCGAGCACAAGCACGCTGCGCAGCAGCCGGCTGTCTGGGAACTTTAATAGGAGGTAAACGAACATGTACGATAAGGCACCTTATTTCTACGGCACCGGCAGAAGAAAGAGCTCCGTTGCGCGCGTAAGAATTTATCAGGGCACGGGCAAGGTCACGATCAACGACCGCGATATCGACGATTACTTCGGCCTTGATACGCTCAAGACGATCGTCCGTCAGCCGCTCGTCCTCACCGAGACCGACGAGAAGTTCGACATTGTCTGCCGTGTTGCAGGCGGCGGCGTCACCGGTCAGGCCGGCGCGATCCGCCACGGCATCGCGAGAGCGCTGCTCCAGTACGATTCCGAAAACCTCCGCGCGAAGCTGAAGAAGGCTGGCTTCCTCACCCGCGACCCGAGAATGAAGGAAAGAAAGAAATACGGTCTCAAAGCCGCCCGTCGCGCTCCGCAGTTCTCGAAGAGATAATCAGCCCGATATATATTTTCCTCGAAACACAGAACCCCCGAAAGCCACTGGTTTTCGGGGGTTTTCTATGCCCAAAGCTCGGGTTTTATTTATCCGGCTAGGCCGGAGTGCCCATTTGCGTATGACTGTGTAATCGGAAAGAAGCGCTGGTTCTTAAGCCGCCGCAATGGACGCCGATGTCCAGAAGATTGATGTACATCTGCCCGATCTGCTGGCCGATCTGATAAAGCTACACGAACTCATTTTCGACCAGCGCATAGCGCGCGGAAAAATTCTTCGCGTAGGTGGCCCGGCCCTCCGAATACCCGTGATACGTCGTGATATAGCGGATCGCGGGCAGCTCGAGAGCGCGGATATGGGTGTCCTGATATATATGGCCGGGATAGCCCTCGTGCGCGATGATGTCATCCAGCGTTACCTGACTCAGTCCCGCACCGTTTTCAAGGCGTTCCCGCTCGATTTCGGCGTAGCCGAGAAAGGTCTCCTCGGCGGTTTCCGGAATATGAAAGCAGCTGTCCAGATCGCTTCTGCGGTTGAATTTAAATTCATTGAGCAGGATGGGAAGCTGGGCCTAAAAGCCGGTGAAGCTGCCGCGGTAGCTGTTGTCGAGATAATAGTAATCGTCCGTCAGCCGGGTGAATTCGAGGTAGTCCTCGCCCACGTCGTAGGTCAGGCGCTGCGCATCGGTCAGGCTGCTGCGCTGAAACGCATGCCGGCTGTCCAGCACCTCCCCCGCCCAGCGCGAGGCCCTGTTTCATAAATCGTGCGCGTCGTTTCATTCGGTCTCTTCTCCATTGTGTTTTTTACAGCGTATCCGTTCTGCGGCGGGCGTCTATGCGAAAGGATTGTCCGACAGCCGGTGTGCGCCCGGCGCGGACTGACCTTCAGTCCAGCAGGAAAGCATAAGCGGCCCCGCGCCTCCAGTTTCTGGAAAAGTGCCGGGCTTTGGGAAGCATGCGGCGCAAGCGGAGCCGCACGCCTCCCGCGCCGTTTGGCTTTTTGCACGGCTACGCGTTTTCGCTGTCGCGGAAATCGGCGGCACACAGCGTTATCCACCGCAGAAGCGGCTCGATTCTTTCCGCGCTGTCCGCCCTGTAGGCAAAGAAATAATCGATGGAGGCCTCGGCGTCTGTGATCGGGATCAGCACGCGGCCGCCGCCGTCGTCGCGGTAATTGCGCACGATGCGCGTCGTGGTCGTGGGCACACCGGTGCGGACGATCTGGTGAAACAGAAAATAGTCCGTGTAGCGGGTCATCTTTATTCTTTGGGCGAGCGCCTGATACAAGGCGTGATGCTTTGCGGAGAATACGCCGTCGGCTTGGAACCGCACCAGCTCGCGCACCGGAAGCATGCGCAGGGAGACCTGCGAAAGCCCGGCGGCCGGGTCGTCCCGCATGACGGAAAGAAACTGCTGGTCCCGGATGAACGGCGCGCAGCAGATGCCCTCCTTTTCGACGTTTTGAGCCGTGACGAGCAGATCGAACCGACCGCTCTCCAGAAGTGCGGCCTCCGGCTCCTGCGGGGGATATATCTCGGTCTCAAGCACAGCGTCGGGAAAGAGCATCGAAAATTTTGGGGTGCAGTACCATCTGGGGCCAGGGTCGCAGAAGCCGACACGGAAGACCTTGGCCCGCTGCGAAAACGCGAGCAGGTCGGCCTTCATCTGCTCGGCCTGCTCGAGCAGGCGCTTGGCGTGGCGCAGGGCAAGCGCCCCCGCCTCGTTTAAAACGATCCGGTTTTTTGTGCGGTCAAAAAGCTGCACGTGCAACTCTGCTTCAAGTTTTTTCAGCATGGCGCTGAGCGCGGGCTGCGAGGTATGCAGCCGTGCGGCGGCCTGGCTGACGCTCTCGCATTCGGCGATTTCCCGGAACTGGGCAAGCTGGTAGAGCTCCACAGCCGCACCTCCTTCTCGGTATAATTTGTATTTATAATAACATAAACAGAAAGTCTTGTACATAGGGAGCTTTTTGCGTTAAGATATAAACAGAAAATATAAGGGAGGAACCGTGAAATGAAAACAAGAAGGATCGGGGCGCTGGAGGTTTCGGAGATCGGTATGGGCTGCATGGGGTTTTCGCACGGCTACGGCAAGGTGCCGGAGGAGGCGTACAGTCTGGAGGCGATCCGTAAGGCATACGCGGCGGGCTGCACCTTTTTTGATACGGCGGAATCGTATGGGCGCGAGGTATTTTACCCCGGCCACAACGAGCAGCTTGTCGGGAAGGCCGTCGCCGATTTTAGAAAGGAGATCGTCCTCGCCACAAAGCTGCACGTGCGGGCAGAGGAAATGGAGGGCGGGGAGACGCTGTACGGCGCCGTGCGCCGCCATCTCGAGCGCTCGATGCAGAATCTGCAGACCGATTACATCGACCTGTACTACCTGCACCGCATCAACAGCAGCGTTTCCTTCGAGGCGGTCGCACAGGTAATGGGGCGGCTGATTCAGGAGGGGCTGATCCGCGGCTGGGGCATGTCGCAGGTATCGGCGGAAACGCTCGCAAAGGCGCACGCGGTCACGCCTGTCACGGCGGTGCAGAACCTGTACAACATGCTTGAGCGCGACTGTGAGGCGGATATTTTCCCGTTCTGCCTCGAGCATGGCATTGGCGTCGTACCGTTTTCCCCGGTAGCGAGCGGCTTCCTTTCCGGAAAGATCACCGCAGACACGCAGTTTGAAAAGGTAGACGACGTGCGCAACTGGGTGCCGCAGCTCTCTAAGGAGAATATAAAAGCGAATCAGCCGGTGCTGAAGGTCATCTCGTCGTTTGCGGCGCAGAAGAACGCGACGAACGCCCAGATCTCTCTGGCATGGATGCTGCACAAGTATCCGAACGTCGTGCCGATTCCCGGCTCAAAGAATCAGGGGCGCATTCTGGAAAACCTCGGTGCGGCGGAGGTCGCGCTGACGGACGGCGAGTTGGCGGCGCTGGAAGCGGCGCTCGGCCGGTGCGAGATCCACGGCCACCGCGGACATGTGGAGAGCGAGCAGAACAGCTTCAGCAAAAATTGGGCGGAGAAATGATGCGGTTGCGGAAGCGCCGGCACGAAGCTGTAAAAGATGCCGGCACGGGCGAGCGCAGAAGGACATGACAAAAAATCACAGGCTGTGCGTGTCAAAACCACCTGTTTTCTTTACAAACTTCTGGTAATATGGTAAACTTTTCATATAAACCGAGCTGTATTGAATAGAAAGCGAGATGGACAGAATGGATGTAAGGAAAAAAGACGGCATTTGCCGTGTCGCGCAGGAAAACGGGAGGACGCTGGCGTGGTCGGAAACCTCCGGCGTCGGGCTTATCGAACAGGACGGCCTGTATTTCAAGGATCTCGAGCGCTGCGGAGCGCTTCTGCCGTACGAGGACTGGCGGCTTTCCGACGAGGTGCGCGCAGAGGATCTCGCAAAGCGCCTGACGCTCGAGGAGATCGCGGGCCTCATGCTGTATTCGCCGCATCAGGCTGTGCCGCCGATGCCGTTCGGACCGTTCCGCGGCACATACGGCGGGAAAGCCTACGAGGAATCGGGCGAGCCGCCGCACGCGCTCTCCGACCAGCAGAAGAAATTCATGGAGGAGGAGCACATCCGCCATATTTTGATGATCACGGTGCAGAACGCCGAGACGGCCGCGAAGTGGAGCAACGCGCTGCAGGCGCGCGCCGAGGCGCTGCCGCACGGCATCCCGGTGAACATCTCCTCCGACCCGCGCAACGGCGCGCGCGGCAACACCGGCATGGAATTTAAGACCGGCGGCAGCGATGTGAGCAAGTGGCCCGAGGGCGTCGGCTTCGCGGCCTGCTTCGACCCGGCGGTCGTCCGGCAGTTTGCCGAGGACGCCTCCCGCGAATACCGCGCGCTCGGCATCACGACGGCGCTCGGCCCGCAGATCGACCTGTGCACCGAGCCGCGCTGGATGCGCTTTGTCGACACGCTCGGCGAAAATCTCGAGATGACGAAGAAGCTCGTCAAGGCGTACTGCGACGGTATGCAGACGACGCAGGGCAGCGGGACCGGCTGGGGGCGCGACAGCGTCAACACAATGGTCAAGCACTGGCCGGGCGGCGGCACCGGCGAGGGCGGCCGCGACGCGCACTATGCGTTCGGCGCATACGCCGTTTACCCGACGAACAACGCCGACGAGCACAGGAAGCCGTTTACGGAGGCGGCCTTCCAGCTCGACGGCCCGACCGGCGCGGCCGCGGCCGTCATGCCGTATTACACGGTTTCGTGGGGGCTAGACACGAAGAACGGCAAAAACGTCGGCAATTCCTACAGCGAATACCTCATCAAGGACCTGCTGCGCGAGAAGTACGGCTTCAAGGGCGTCGTCTGCACGGACTGGGGCATCACGCAGGACCCCGCGCCGGTCATCGACACGTTCGGCAGCCGGTGCTTCAACATGGAGGGCAAGACAGAGGCCGAGCGCTGTCTCACCGCAATTTTGAACGGCGTCGATCAGTTCGGCGGCAATTCGGAGATCGCGCCGATTGTGGAGGCGTATAAAATTGGCTGCGAAAAATTCGGCGAGCCCTTTATGCGCGCGCGCATGGAGCTTTCCGCCGCGCGCCTGCTGAAAAACATCTTCCAGTGCGGCCTGTTCGAGGATCCGTATCTCGACCCCGCGCAGTCCGCGGAAATCGTCGGCTGCAAGGCGTTCTGCGACCACGGCTTCGAGGCGCAGCACAAGTCCGTCGTGCTGCTGAAGAACCGTGCGGGCTGCCTGCCGCTGAAAAAGGGCCTGAAAATTTACACGCCGGTGCGCCATATCCGCGACGCAAAGGGCTTCATGCGCAACGACATCCCGGCGCACGACGAGGACCCTGTCACGGCGGCGCTTCTCGCGCCGTACGGCGTGCGCGTCGGAACGCCGGAGGAGGCGGACGTTGCGGTCGTGTTCGTTGAAAGCCCGGCCTGCAACCCGTATTCGGCGGCGGACGCCGAAAGCGGCGGCAACGGCTATCTGCCGATCACGCTGCAATACCGCCCGTACACGGCGGATACCGCGCGCGCCGAGAGCATCGCGGGCGGCGACTTCCGCGAGGCTTCACAAACCGCAGCTACCGCGGCAAGACGAACATCGCCTACAACGAGTCGGATCTCGACAACATCCTCGCCTGCCGCAGGGCGATGGGCGAAAAGCCCGTCGTCGTCTGCGCGACGCTCAACAACCCGATGGTCATGCGCGAATTTGAGCGCGACGCGGACGCGATCGTCGTCGAATTCGGCGTTTCGCGCGCGGCGGTGCTCGACGTCGTGTTCGGCGATTACGAGCCGACGGGCCGCCTGCCGATCCAGATCCCGAAGGATATGGAGACGGTGGAGGCGCAGAGCGAGGACCGCGCGCTCGACATGGAGCCGCACGTGGACGAAGCCGGGAACAGCTACGACTACGGCTTCGGCCTGAATTACGGCGGCGTGATTAAAAGCTGAACTGCGCGCCGAATTTTCCGCCCATTGCGGCGCGGGCTTTTACAGCGCGGAAAAACGGATGAGAGACGCTTGCTTGACATAACTCGACATAAGTCGTACAATGTACGCAGTACAGAGTGAAAGGAAGCGATTGCATTGGCAAACCGAAGCCGGCGCACGGCAGGTGCGTCACGCGCGCCGAAAAAGAAAAAAAGGCCGAACCGGTTTCGGATTGCGGTGATCACGGCTGGGATCGTGCTGGCGGCGGCCGCCGCAGTCATCGTCGTTTACGCGGCGAACGCTTCCAAATCGAAGGACAACGCGTTTTTCGGCGTCGCGGACGGGCAGCCCGAGTTTTTCTCCACGATCCGGCCGGACGGCGGCGAAGCGTCCGGTACATCGGATACGGGGGATGATGCGGCGGCGAGCGCCGCGCCGGCCTCCGAATTTGACGGCGCCCTGTTCGTGGGCGACAGCCTGACGGCGCAGCTTGCGGACTACGTGCAGGAGGGGGCGGGCAGCTCGACGATCCTGCACGACGCGGTTTTCCTGACGTCGGACGATTACGCGTGGGGCGACGTTGTGGACGAGCTGGACGGCGGCGAGGGCTCGCTCTATCTCAGCGCGGAGGAGGGCACTTCCGCCGTGACGCTCAGCGAGGCTGTCCAGCAGACCGGCGCGCGCAAGCTGTATATTCAGCTTGGCAAGGAGGATCTCATCTATAACGATGTTTCGACCGTGATGGATCGCGCCAAAACCGTGCTTTCCGCGCTGAAAAGCGCATTCCCGTCTCTGGAGATCACGGTGCAGTCGGTCACGCCGATGCTGGAGTGGATCGATTATGAGGGCCTGAGCAGCAGTACGATTGCGGAATACAATGCGGAGATGAAGGCGTACTGCGCGTCGAACGGCTTCGGCTTTGCAGACGTGGCGGCGTTTTTCACGGACGGCTATTTGCCCGAGGAATACTGTGCCGACCCGGGCCAGCTCTGCATCCACCTGAACGACGCAGGCTGCGCGCTTTGGACCTCTTACCTGCTGGGAGAGATTGAGCCCGAGCCGACGCCTTCCCCGGAGCCGTCTCCGGATGCTGCGGACGGCGGGGACACGAGCGCGGACAGCGTGGCAGCGGCAGAGGCGACAGCTACGCCGATGCCGGCAGATGGTGCGGGCGACAGCCCGGCCGGCACGGAGACAGGCGGCGCAGGCCGTGCGGATGCGGTGGATTGATATACCGTAAATTGTGTTTTTAAAAGCAAAAGACACAATATATTCCAAAAACAAAAATATTTCAAAAAAATTGAAAAAAAGGCTTGCAATTTTCGGAGCAGTGTGGTATCATAACTAAGCCGTCAGATGAGGCGGCAACAAATAGTTGGTGTTGATTACAGCGAGGGTCCACCTGTTCCCATTCCGAACACAGAAGTTAAGCTCGTTTGTGCCGACGATACTTGGCTGGAAACGGCCCGGGACAATAGGTTGATGCCAACACAAAAAGAACCGCATTTGCGGTTCTTTTTTATTTTTCGCAAAACCTTGTTATTTATTGGTTTCCATGCTATAATCGGAGCAATTATTTCCGAGAGGGTGTGCGCACATGGATATTCGGATGGCTGTGACGGATTTGGACGGCACGCTGCTGCGGGGCGATAAATCCCTATCCACCTACACGCTGCGGATGATAGAGCGTGTTCGGGCGTACGGCATTCTGTTTGTGGTTGCCACAGCGCGCCCGATACGCACGGTAAAGAGTATTTCCGCGCTGCGGTTTGACGCCGGAATTTTCCACAACGGCGCCGTGGTTTATGACGGTGCGGCGTGCGTCGGCAAAGCGGGGATAGAAAACCCGCGCGAGATTGCGCTGCGTATCCTGCGGGACAGGCCGGACTGCGGTATAGGCATCGAGGCGGAAGATGTACTGTACGAGAATTTTGATGCGGGCAGTATTTGGCCCGGTCTTTCGTATACGTATACGCGGGATTTTTCAGAGCTCTCGGGCAAAACGGCGGATAAGATTTTGGTGCGGGCCGGCTCTGCGGCGGAGCTGGAATCGTTTCGCGCGTATCTTCCGGAGAACCTGTACATCCAGCTTTCGGAAAATGCGGTCGGCATGGTGATGAACCGGGCGGCTACAAAGCTGAACGGTATACGGTGCTTGGCGGCGCGCCATGGAATCGCCATGGAAGAAATCGTCGCATTCGGAGACGATTTAAACGATGTGGAGATGCTGCGCGGCTGCGGCTGCGGCGTTGCGGTTGTAAACGCGCCGCCGCAGGTAAAGGAAGCCGCCAATACCGTTTGTGCAGAAGGCGATGCGGACGGTGTGGCGCGGTGGCTGGAAAAAAACTGCGTTAGGGTAAAAGCAGGGCGACTTGCCGGCGGTTTGGCGGCGCGCCGTGCAGAATGAGAGAGGTGCTGAAATGCAGGAAATGTTAATCAGTCTGGCGGTGGCGCTGATCGCCGGCCTGCTCATGTCCCGTCTGGCAAAGCTGCTGCGGCTGCCTGCGGTCACGGCGTATCTGATCGGCGGGCTTTTGCTCGGGCCGTTCTGCATCGGCGCGCTGCAAATCAAGGGCGTCGGCTTCAACTCCCTCGAGCAGGTAGAGGGCCTGAGCATCGTCACGCAGACGGCGCTCGGCTTTATTGCGTTTGCAATCGGCAACGAATTCCGCATCAGCCAGCTCAAAACGATGGGGCGGCAGGCGATCACGGTCGGCATCCTGCAGGCCGTCATCACGACGGCGCTCGTCGATGTCGTGCTCATTGCGGTGCACCTGATCAATCCCGCGCTGATCTCGCTGCCCGCGGCGATCACGCTCGGCGCGATTGCCGCGGCGACTGCGCCGGCGGCCACGCTGATGGTCGTCCGCCAGTATAAGGCGAACGGCCCGATGACAAAGCTGCTTTTGATGGTCGTCGCGATCGACGATGCGGTTGGCCTCGTGCTGTTTTCCGCGTCGTTCGGCGTTGCGATGGCGCTCGAGCACGGCAGCGTCAGCGTGGTCAGCGTCGTGCTTGAGCCGGTCATCGAGATCGTCCTCTCGCTGGTGCTCGGCGCCGTCGCGGGCGTGCTTTTGAACTGGCTCGAGACGTATTTCCATTCGCGCAGTAAGCGGCTTTCGCTTTCGGTGGCGTTCGTGCTCCTGATGGTCGGCCTTTCGCAGGTGCACTTTGAGGTCGGCGGCGTCTACGTCGGCTTCTCTCTGCTGCTCGTCTGCATGATGACCGGCACGGTTTTCTGCAATGTCTGCACGGCTTCCGAGGAGCTGATGGAGCGGCTCGACCGGTGGACCGGTCCGATCGGCATTTTGTTTTTCGTAATTTCCGGCGCGGAGCTGGATCTGAATATCCTGAGCGACCCGCTGGTGCTTTTGATCGGCGTGATCTACATCGTGTTCCGCTCCCTCGGCAAGATCAGCGGCTCGTATTGGAGCTGTGCGCTGACGCATTGCAGCGAGCGGATAAAAAAGCATCTGGGCATCACGCTGCTGCCGCAGGCCGGCGTTGCGCTCGGCATGGCGCTGACCGCAACCTCGCTCGCCGACGGCGCCATCGTGCGCAACGTGGTGCTTTTTTCCGTGCTGGTTTACGAGCTTGTCGGCCCGACGCTCACGAAGCATTCGCTGCTGAAGGCCGGTGAGATCAAGCCCGAGGGCAGGGTGAGCGCCAGAACGGAAAATAAGCCGCAGTCGCATTTCACACTGCACAGCTGATTTAAAAGACAAAGCGCGGAGCCGACAGGTTCCGTGCTTTTTCATAAAATTCCTTACGAAATCATTTCAGCTTTGTAAGATTACTTGACATAACGCTCCGCCCTGCGGTATAGTATGCTTAGGAGAACATACCCTCAAATCCGTGACAAGGGGGATTCACGATGAAAAAGACAGGCAGGCTTAAAAGGCTGTTTTCGGTTGTTCTGGCGGTCCTGCTGTTCGGCGGCGTACCGTTTGCCGCAGCGGCAGAGGAGATGCAGACGGTGCAGGTATCCGTGCAGGGTACGTATGCACCGGGTGAGGCCGACGCGGTTCTGGAGCGAATCAATGCCATCCGCGAGGAAGAGCAGGGCGAAAGCTACGTGCCGCTGGAGTGGTCCGGCGACCTCGAGCAAATCGCGCGCCTCCGCGCGGCGGAGGCCTCGGTGTCGTTTGGTGACGTGCGCCCGAATGGAAAAGCATGGTCAACGGTGGTTCAAGGCGGCGTGAGCAGCAGTATGGAAAACCTCGCGCAGACCACAGAGAATGCGGAACAAAAGCAGAGCGCGATGCTGGCGGCCGTCGAACAGTGGTATGCGGAAAAGGACGCTTATACGCAAGACTCGGAGAGTAAGGATGCGGTTCGTTACGCTGCGTTGGTCGATCCGGCGTACCGGTTTATCGGCCTTGCTGCGTTTCAGAAGGACGGGCAGACCGGCGCGGTAACTGCGGCGGAGTTCTCCGCAAAGGAGGGCCTAAAAACCGATGCAGCCGCGGAGAGCAAGGAAACGGCGGCCACCGTAGAGGTGTCGGCTGAAAGCCTGCGTCTTTCGATTGCGCCGGGGGAATCCGACGGCGCGGCGCTCGAAAAGGGAGAAACACGCGCGCTTTCGATCTCGGCCGCCGTTGTTTTCGGCAAGGTCGAGACGCCCTGCACACTGGTATCGCCGGTCGTATGGAAATCGTCGAATGAGGGTGTCGCACTGGTCGACGAAAACGGCACGGTGACGGCGGTCGACGGCGGTGGAGCGGAGATCACGGCGGAGGTTGGCGGAAAAACAGTTTCTGTGTTCCTGTCGGTACAAGCGGCAACACCGACAGCCACGCCAACGGCAACACCGACGGCTACGCCAACGGCAACACCGACGGCCACGCCAACGGCTACGCCAACGGCAACACCGACGGCCACGCCAACGGCAACACCGACAGCCACGCCAACGGCAACACCGACGGCCACGCCAACGGCAACACCGACGGCCACGCCAACGGCAACACCAACGGCCACGCCGACAGCCACGCCTGTAAAGACGGACCCTGCCTACACCCTGCGCATCGACCGGGATGGACTGACGATCACGGACGCCATGAAGAAGGCCGGTCTGGACAGTGAAGAAAAGGTGAAGGCCGCCTTTGAAAAGCAGTGGGCGGATCAGAAAATCAACGGCGTGCAGTATCTGGACGTCAAGCTGCAGGTCAGCACGGACGGAAAGGTGACTTGGACGGCGGCCGGCGCGGATGTTTACGCGGACGGCGGCAAGTTCATCGGCCTGCCGTATCCCGAGGGTGCCGACAAATCGGATGATTTTGTCATTTACCACATGTATGCGGAGGATATGCTCGGCCACAGGGCCGGCGACATCGAGGTCTTTGAGGGCGAAAAGCTCTCAAAGGGTGAGGATCTGCTTTTGCTCACGGTGAGCGGCTTTTCGCCGTTTGCGATCGTGTGGAAGGATCCGCCGCCTGCGACGCCGACGCCCGCGCCGACCGCGGCCCCGAAAACGGAGCCGACCGCGACGCCCGCTCCGGCGGTAACAGCAGACGCAACGCCTGCGCCGACGGCGGCCCCCTCGCCGTCTCCGAATCCGGATCTGAAGGTTCCGCCGACCGGTGACGGCACGCCGATCACGGCGCTGTATACGGCTGCCTCCGCTTCAGCGGCAGGTCTTGTGGTTCTGCGCCCGCGCAGGAGAAAAAAGCGTTAGTAGAATAAACAGAGGCGCTGCCCGGCGATAATCGTTCGGGCGGCGCCTTTTTCTCTGCATGTTCGATTGCACGGCGCCCGGCTGTGTGTTACAATTTCAGTAACAGCCGCAGGCTGCGGCGAAGTAATCGGCAGAAGCGGCGCAAGTGTGAAGCGAGAAGGCGCGGCATCGCATGGCCGCAGGCCGTAAGGGGGAGAAAGCATAATGAGGGTTTTAATCGCAGTGGATTCGTTCAAGGGCAGCCTGTCATCGCTCGAGGCGGGCGAGGCGGTGCGCGCCGGCCTGCTTCGCGCGGTGCCGGGCGCGGT
>URQJ01000027.1 GCA_900549945.1 uncultured Oscillospiraceae bacterium | reverse complement strand
CGCGGCGAAGCTCGTGGCTGAATAGCGCGAGGCGGGGCTCGGCGCCGTCTGCTCGGCGGAGGCCGCCGCGTTCTACGGGCTGGAAACGCTCGCCGCGGACATCCAGAACACCGGCAACAACTGCACGCGTTTTGTCGTCATTGCGCGCGAGGCCGTGTTGCCCGACGATGCGGACAAGATCAGCCTGTGCTTTTCGCTGCCGCACACGACGGGCTCGCTGTACCGCACGCTTGAGCGCTTTGCGCTCAGCGGGCTGAATCTCACGAAGATTGAATCGCGCCCGATTCCGGGACGGAATTTTGAATACGACTTCTATCTGGATTTTTCGGGGAACATCCACAATGCGCGGACGCTCGAGCTGATCTGCGCGCTTTCCGGCGAAATGCCGCGCTTTTCGTTCCTCGGCAACTACAGGGAAGGCTGACGCACAGGAGGCAGAAACATGGAGGTTGTTTTTAAGCGGGTGGAAACGCCGGAGGAGATCGAAACCGTCGCGCGGATCGCAGCGCCGATCTGGCACGCGACGTATGACGCGATCAACGGCGCAGACGCGACGGATTACATGATCGAGCAGTTTCAGTCCGTCCCGGCGATCCGCCGCCAGCTCGACCGGGAGGGGTACGCCTACTACCTGATGCTGCGCGGCGGGGAGGCCGTGGGCTTTGTCGGCCTCGTGCCGCACAAGGAGGGGAAGATGTTCCTCAGCAAGCTGTACGTCTCACAGGCGCACCGCGGGGCGGGCCTGCCGCGCGCGGCGTTTGATTTTGTTGAGGCGCGCTGCAAGGCGGAGGGGCTCGATAAAATTTACCTCACGGTCAACAAGTGCAACACGCACGCGATCGAGGTTTACCGCCACTTCGGCTTTTACGAGATCGATTCGGTCGTGACGGACATCGGCCGCGGTTACGTGATGGACGATTATATCCTGCAAAAGGATGTGTGAAATGAAGATCATCGACAGTTTCCCGCAGATCGCGCCCGTCTTTGCGGACGGCGGCTTTTCGCTGGAGGCGTGGCGGCGGTACGCCGCGGCGATCTCGCCCGAGCTGCCGGAAAAGGCGGAGGCGGACGCGGCGGAATATGATTTTTCACGCGAGATTTTGCCGGTGCTGGAGGAGTTTTACAGAAGTCCCGACCGGGCGGCGCGGGCACACGCGTCCTTTCAAAAAGCGGTGCAGGGGATTTCGGAGCGGTTTTGCAGCGCGCTGGGCTCAGCGCCGGAGGCAGACGTCGTTTTCTATCTCGGCCTGTGCAGCGGTGCGGGCTGGGCGACGGCGCTCGGCGGCAGGCCGGTTGTACTGCTCGGCATCGAAAAAATTGTGGAGCTCGGCTGGGAGCGTGAGGCGGATATGGCCGTGCTGCTCTGCCACGAGCTCGGGCACCTGTGGCACTTTGAGATGCGCACGGCGCCTGCATGGGGTGAAACCCCCGCGGCGCGCGCCCTGTGGCAGCTCTACACGGAGGGCATGGCGGTGTATATCCAGCAAAAGCTGTTTGGCGGCCGGTATTTTTACAGTCAGGACCGCGGCGGCTGGCTGGCATGGTGCGGGGAAAACCGCGCGCGGCTTTCCGCGGAATTTCAGCGGCGCGTGAACGCCGGAGAAAGCACGCAGGACTTTTTCGGGGATTGGTGCGCATTTGAGGGGCGTTCGGATACGGGCTATTACCTCGGCGCAGAGCTTGTGCATGCGCTGGCGGAAAAGCGGACGGCGCGGCAGCTCGCCGATCTCGGTCAAAAGGAAATATACGGTATGCTCGCGGCGCTTCAGAAGGAATGAGCGCCGCGTGTTTTTTTGCCCGCATTGCGACGGGTCCAATGCAGAAAACAGCATTTTCCCTGAAATTCCCGGCGGCTTCCGCTTTGCTTTTTGCGAAAGCTGTGGTATACTAGCTTTATCCAAATAATAGGAATGGACCGATCGGCATTACCCACAGAAAGGCGAGTGGTCAGACCATATGAGCGCAAAAAAAGAGGTTTACATACTGGGGCACCGCAACCCCGACACCGATTCCATCTGCTCGGCGATCGCATATGCGGACGTTAAAAACCGCGAGAACGACGGCTGCCGCTACATCGCGGCGCGCGCCGGCCAGCTCAGCCCGGAGACGAGCTATGTTCTGCACCGCTTCGGCATGCGTCAGCCGACCTATGTGAACAACATCGGCACGCGTGTGCGCGACATGGACATCCGCCGCATCCCCGGCATTTCAGACGATATTTCGATGAAAAAGGCGTGGAGCATGATGGCGGAGCTGAACGCCGTTACGCTGCCGATTGTCGACGGCGACAACATGTTCGACGGTATCATCACGATCAACGACATCGCGACCTCCTACATGGAGAATCAGGACAGTACGATCATCGCGCAGGCCAAAACGCCGTATCGGAATATTCTGGAGACGCTCGAGGCCGAGATGGTCGTCGGCGACCCGGAGGCTGTATTCGAAAAGGGCAATGTGCTGATCTCCGCCGCCGACCCGGACGTGATGGAAAATTACATCGAGCAGAGCGACATGGTGATTACCGGAAACCGCTATGAATCGCAGCTTTCGGCGATCGAATCAGGCGCGGGCTGCATCGTGGTCTGCCTCGGCGCGCCGGTTTCGCGCAGCATCCAGAAGCTCGCGAACAGCCACGGGTGCACGGTCATCATCACGCCGCTCGATACGTACACAGTCGCCCGGCGCATCAACCAGTGCATGCCCGTGCGCGCTTTCATGCGCCGCGAGGGGCTCGTCAAATTTTTGCCCGGCGACTACACGGATTCGATCAAGGACAGCATGCAGAACACGCGTATCCGCGATTTTCCGGTGGTCGATAAATCCGGCAAATATATCGGCATGATCTCCCGCCGGAACCTGCTCGCCGTGCGCAAGCGCGCCGTGATCCTCGTCGACCACAACGAGCGCGGTCAGGCGGTCGAAAACATCGAGGACGCGGAGATCCTCGAGATCATCGACCACCACCGCATCGGCTCGCTCGAGACGATGGCGCCGGTCTATTTCAGAAACGAGCCGGTCGGCTGCACCGCGACGATTATCTACCAGATCTACCGCGAAAAGGGATTCGAGATCCCGCCCCAGATCGCGGGCCTGCTGTGCAGCGCGATCCTCTCCGACACGCTCGTGTTCCGCTCGCCGACCTGCACGATGATGGACCGCATGGCGGCGGACGCGCTCAGTGCGATCGCGGGCATCGACTGTCAGGCGTTCGGCATCGAGATGTTCACCGCCGGCAGCAATCTGAAGGACAAGACGCCGGAGGAGATCTTCTATCAGGACTACAAGAAGTTCGAATTTGGCGACGTGACGTTCGGCGTCGGCCAGATCAACAGCATGAGCGGCGGCGAGCTCGACGAAATCGAGAAGCGCCTGCGCCCGTACCTCGAGAAATCCTGCCGCGAGCACGGCCTCTCGATGATGTATTTCATGCTGACGAATATCATGGAGGAATCGACGCGCCTGATGTGCTACGGCGAGGCTGCGGAGCAGCTCGTGCAGGAGGCGTTTGGCCGCGCACCGCAGGCCGGCACGATCTGGCTGCAGGGGGTCGTCTCGCGCAAAAAGCAGCTCATTCCCGCGTTTATCGACGCAATCAATAAGGAAAATAGCTGATGACTGCATCCGGCAAGGCAGCCGGATGCGGAAAATGACCTGCGGGCCGGCTTGGCCGCCCGCGGGCGCTAAGGGGAAGCAAAAGAGGGGGAGCTGCAAAATGAAACAGAATGCCGCAGCACGGCTGCTGCAATACACGGGCGTGCCGCCGCTCGGCACGTCCTTTATCGCCGTGCTCTCGCTGGCGTGGCCCGCGATCGTCGAGCAGATCATGATCACGATGGTGCAGTATGTGGATACCGCGATGGTCGGCACGCTGGGCTCCGGCGCGACGGCGGCCGTGGGGCTCACGGCCAGCACCACGTGGATGTTCAACGGCTTTTTAAATGCCGCGGCGGTCGGATTTTCGGTGCAGGTGGCCCAACACATCGGTGCAGGCCGGGAAAGAGAGGCGCGGAGCGTCACGTGGCAGGCGCTGAAATTTGTCGTGCTGTTCGGCGTTCTGCTCGCGGTGCTGGCGGCGGCGCTCTCGTTCCCGCTGCCGGCGCTGCTCGGCGCGGAGGAGGCCATCCGGGCGGACGCGACCGTGTATTTCTGCATCATCGGCATCGCGCTGCCCTTCAATTTCTGCTCGGTAATGCTCAGCTCCATTCTGCGCTGTGCGGGCGATATGCGCACGCCGATGGTGCTGAACCTGCTGATCAACGTGTTCAACATCATTTTGAATTTCCTCCTCATTTATCCGACACGCCCGGCGGCGGTTTTTGGGGTGGCCGTCACACTGCCCGGCGCCGGCCTCGGCGTTGCGGGCGCCGCACTCGGCTCGGCGTTTTCGATGATGATCGTCAGCCTTTTGTATCTGCTCGTGATTTTCCGCGGCAGGCGCGGGCCGCTGCACATCTCACTCAAGGAGCGCTTTCACTTTGAACGCGCTTGCCTGCGCACGGCGCTGCGCCTCGGCCTGCCCGTCGCGCTCGAGCGCACGCTGATGAGCACGGCGAACATCGTGATCACCGGTGTGATCAGCTCGATCGGCACGGCGGCGGTTGCGGCAAATCATCTCGCGGTCACGGCGGAGTCGGTCAGCTACATGCCGGCATTCGGCGTCGCCTCGGCGGGCACGACGCTGGTCGGGCAGGCGCTCGGCGCGAAGCGGAAGGATCTCGCGCTGCGGTTCAGCCGGATTACGACGTACATCGGCATTATGATTATGACGCTCGCCGGCGCCGGGCTGTTTTTCCTTGCGCCGCAGCTCATTTCGATTTTCTCCACCGACCCCGAGGTGATGGCGCTCGGTGCGCAGGTGCTGCGCATCGTCGCGTTTGCAGAGCCGCTCTTCGCGGCGTCGATCGTTGTCACCGGCGTTCTGCGCGGCGCGGGCGATGCGAAGGCGCCGTTTATCATCAGCCTGATCACAATGTGGGGCGTGCGCATCACGCTTTCACTGCTGCTCGCACCGCAGCTCGGGCTGATCGGCGTGTGGATTGCGATGGCGGTGGAGCTCATTGTGCGCGGCATGATCTTTATGTTCCGGCTGTATTCGAACCGCTGGCTGAACATTCAGCTGTTTTCCGAGAAAAAAGTTTGAAAAATTTGAAAATAGGACTGGATTTTTTCAAAAGAGTATGCTATAATAGTCACCGTTGAGTTTGATCGACACAAAAGTCCGCACGCAGCGGACGTTATGGGCCCGTAGCTCAGCTGGGAGAGCGCACGGTTCGCATCCGTGAGGTTCGAGGGTTCGATCCCCTTCGGGTCCACCAAATAAAAACACCATTGAAATCTGAACCCTGTGGTTTGGACTCAATGGTGTTTTTTTATATAGGCTCAGTATTTAAGCAGCCTTTCGAGATCGCTTTTTTCTTTTGCCATAAGGTATGTGTGGAGAAAGCTGCGAATATATGTTATAATCTGATGAACAAATTCGACATTTAGCGAGGCATAATATGGCGACACTTCATTTGATGGTAGGCTTACCGGGCAGTGGAAAAACTACAGAAGCAATAGAATTAGAGCACAAGTACAAAGCATTGAGATTAACACCCGATGAGTGGCAGGATTTTTTGTTTGGCCATGACATCGCAGACCCCGAACACGATGAACGTCATACCAAGGTTGAAGAACTGATGTGGAAAATCGCTGTGAAAGTTTTGAAGTCGGGTGTCGATGTTATCCTTGACTTTGGATTCTGGACAAAATCAGAACGTGATGAATTCAGACGAAAGGCCCATTCCCTTGGAGCAAATTCCAAAATCCATTATATGGACGTTCCAAGCGACATTATTTGGGAACGATTGTCTGTCCGCAATAAATTGGCTGGAAAAAACGCTATATTTTATGTGGGGAAAGAAGAATTCGATAAATGGTCAGGATTATTTGAAATACCTACAAAGGAAGAATTGGAACAATAAATTTCAGTTTTTTGGTACTCAAAAATCAGAATTTATATTCAATCAGTTTGGCGAGCTTTGAGACATTGGATTTTATTTGGAGATAAAATCTAAAGTCGAATCCTTTCTTCTGTTTTGAAAGCACTAAGAAGTTCGAATATGAAATTAACCGGTACCCGTTTTTTAAGTCTTGTCTTATGTGAGGGCTTAAATTCAACCTACAAAGGGCCAAAATATCTTTTCATGTGGCGTTCATAATTTCAAAAAGACACCGCCGGATCAGCGGCGTCTTTCGTTTAACCACAGGAATACCACAGACGAATTTCTGTTTTGACCACTTGAAGGGCATCCCTTTCGGGAAGGAGAGCCCTTATTTTGTTTGATGACCGGCAAAATCTGAGGCGATAGTTTTATTTTTTATATCCGCGGTGCCGGGCTTTCGTCTCCTCTAAGTTCCGCCTGAACCTCATCGTAGTATCTCTGCACCGTTCCCTGATGCTGGCCTCGCTGGGCGGCGTCAGCTTTCTCGGCCATCACCTTCCATATCTCCGGGCAGGCCTAAACGCCCTGAGCCTAACCGCTCTGCTGCTCCACGGAGAGGAAGCATAAAAAACTCCGCCGTTCCGGTTTCAGGGAACGGCGGAGTTTTTATTTCAGGGATTTCACATAGCAGGCCATGAAGTCCGAATAGTACCGGCGGCTGACGGAAATGGACTCGCCCGCGTCCAGAATCAGGGTATCCCGGGTTCACCCGCATCACATGAGCCGGATTGACCAGATAGCTGAAATGGCTCAGACAGAAGCTCTGCCGCTGGAAATCCTCCTTTAATTTGGAGAGCGGGACCGCGGCCTCGATCCGCGTATAGCGCAGGCACGGGGGGCGTTCACTTGGGCCGTCTGCTTATCCGGCTTTTTATTTCTCTATGGTTGCCGGGTCTGCTGTACTCTGCCTTTTCAGGCAGCCAGAGGAGATCGCGCCGGTGGGACAGACCTTTTTGCACAGACCGCACCGGATGCACTCGGGATGATTGGCGTTCTGCACCGGATCTACCCCCATTTTGCACGACTTGGAGCAGGCTCCGCAGCTTACGCATTTGCTCTCATCCACCCGGTATTTGAACACAGAGATGGGGTTGAATACGGAGTAGATGGCCCCCAGAGGGCAGATGTACTTGCAGAAAGGCCGGTAGATGATGATGGAGAGCAGAATGGTGGCTACGAGCAGGACATTTTTCCAAGCGTACAGCCAGCCCAGAACACTGTGCATGGATTTGTTCATCAGCGCCAGAGGGATGCCGCCCTCGAGCGTCCCTACCGGACAGATCAGCTTGCAGAAATACGGTGCGCCCTGACCCATCACATCCACCAGAAACATGGGCAGCAGAATGACGAAAACCACCAGAATCACATACTTCAGCTTGCGCAGCAGCTTGTCGCCCCGAAAGGTCCGGAGTTTCTTTGGAAAGGGGATCTTGTGCAGCAGATCCTGAATCAGTCCGAAAGGACATAGCCAGCCGCAGACGAACCGTCCCACCAGCGCCCCCACAAAGACCAGAAACCCAGCCACATAGAAGGCGAATTTGAAGTTCCAGCTCCCGATGACCGCCTGAAGGGAACCGATGGGACAGGAGCCTACCGCGCCGGGACAGGAATAGCAGTTCATTCCCGGCACACACAGCTTTTTCAGATTCCCCTTGTAGATTTTCCCCTGAACAAAGCCGATGAGGTAGCTGTTGGTCAGCAGTGCCCAAAGGGCCTGAAACCCGTGGCGGGACCATTTACTTGTTTTCTTCTTAGCCAATTCCGATACACTCCAGACAAATATTGATGGCCTTGGTGAAAACCGTGGAGACCTCACCCCGATAAATGCCGTACCCCATCATGGCAAGGCCCAAGACTGCCACGGTCATGCCGGTCCAGCGGGAAGCCAGCAGATGCCGCATCAGGCTCCCTCCTTCACAGCGGCCAGTTCCTTTTCCACGATGGACATCCAGTACTCCAGATCACCGCTTCCGCTGTAGGTTTCGCCCACGATATTTCCGTCCTTATCCACGAAAAAGGTCTCGGGGAAAGCCTCGATACCGGTGAGGCGGCCGTTGAAATAGGTGCTGTCCGGCAGCAGGACAGGGTATGTAACGCCGGTGCGCTCCACCAAAGTCTGCGCCCGCTCCAGATCCTCCTGCGGGGCCTCGCCTTTCTCATTGAGCACATCCAGCACCACACCGACGACGCCCACGCCTTTGTCCTTCATCTGCTGGTACAGTTTCTCCAGCTCGGGCATCTCCGCCACGCAGGGGGAGCACCAAGTGGTGAAGATGTTTACCATGGTCAGGTCATAGTCCTTGAAAACGTCCTGAGTGTATGCGGTGCCGTATACATCCTGCGTGCTGAAGTCACTTACAGAGGTTCCGGAAAAGCTGGAGCTCGGGACGTCGGCGGAATGATCAACAGGTTCCATCTCCGTGATAGTCACCTGAGTCTTGCGGACCTCCTCGACCAGCTCTTTATCCGCCGCTGAGTTGGTGCTGAGGTAATACACATACGCACCGTCGGCGCTGCGGCCTACCTCCTGATGGTTGTCGCAGCCGGTCAGCTCATCCAGCTGATCGACAAGCTCTGCCTGATAAGCGCCCAGAACTCCAATACGCTCCAGACTGTCCGACGCAACGCTGGTCTCTGCCATCTCACTCGGCATCCGATGCCAGTTTACGGTGCCATATCGAAGGGTAGTTCCGTCGTCTTCGACTTTCTCATCAATGGTCACGACCACATCCCCCTTCATCCGCTGTTCAAGATCTGGGGACATCACCATGGACAGGCCGAGGGTCGGAAAGGGATAAACGTTAGCGGAAGTCTGTTCACTGTTGCTGCTGCTGACCTCGCTCTGTCCGGCACTGCTGCTGGCCTCACTCTGTCCGGCACCGTCCGGTGTGGAAGAAGCCGGCTCCTTGGAAGAGCAGGCAGTCAGGATGGAAATGGATAGGATGCCGGCCAGCAGGGCCGCGCCGATTTTTTTATTCTTCATTATGGAAAAAGCACTCCTTTGTCGTTGATAGAGCTATCTTATCATATCGGGGGTAAAATCTTTGTTAAGACTCCTGTAAAATACAGGGTGTTCACAAACAGTTTGCAGTTTGCTGATTATATGGTATACTGCTTATAAAGGAGAGTGATCGACGATGCGTTTATTGGTGGTAGAGGATGAACCGGCCCTGTGCCAGTCTATCGCAGAGGGCCTTCGGCTGGACGGATACGAGGTGGATACCTGCGGCGACGGGCAGGAGGCGCTGGAGCTGTGCTGCGTAGAACGGTTCGCCCTGATCCTGCTGGACCTGAGCCTGCCGGGTCTGGACGGGATGGAGCTGCTGCGCCATCTGCGGGCAGAGGATGCCGAAACTCCGGTCCTGATCCTGTCTGCCAGAGGCCAGCTTCAGGATAAAGTGGATGGGCTGGATGCCGGAGCGAATGATTATTTGACCAAGCCCTTTCATTTTGAGGAGCTGGAGGCCCGTGTCCGCAGCTTGACCCGGCGAAAATTCGTGCAGGAGGATGTGTGCCTTTTGTATGGTGAGATCTCCTTTGATACCAAAGCTAGGATCGCCTATGCAAAAGGACAGGCTATGGCGTTGACGCGCAAGGAGTCCGCCCTGTTGGAGTATCTGCTTTTGCATTAGGGCCGGGTGATCAGTCAGGAGGAGATGATGGAGCAGTTGTGGGACGGCAGCGTGAACTGTTTCAGCAACTCCATCCGGGTCCATATCTCATCCCTGCGGAAAAAGCTCCGCACCGCTTTGGGCTACGACCCTATCCGAAACAAGGTGGGGCAGGGCTATCTGATCGGAGGTGGCCCTGCATGAAGAATCTGCCTCTGAGATGGCGCCTGACCCTGATGACCGCGGCGCTGATGGCGGCGGCCTGTCTGCTGCTGAACCTGTTCATCAGCTGCTCCGCAGTTATGAGCATCCAAGAAATTGAGGATTATGTGGTCGAAATTTCGCCTGCTGGTCAGGAGACCTTCCAGCTGGATTTCGGTACTCTCTACCCGGATCTGCAGGAACAGCTCCAGCAGACGATCAGCGGCTTCCGGGTGCAGAGTATTTTTGCTACGTTAGCGATTATCCTGCTGGGCTGCGCGTTTATCTGGTTTTTGGCAGGCCGCGGACTGGCGCCCATAAAAAAGTTCTGCGCCCAAATGGAGACCATTCAGGCACAGAATCTCTCGGAGCTGCTGGAGATTCCAGACACCAAAGACGAGATCTCCCAGCTGACCCTGTCTTTTAACAAAATGCTGGCCCGTTTGGACCGCGCTTTCACCGTCCAGCGGCAGTTTGCCGCCAACGCCGCCCATGAGCTGCGCACCCCTCTGGCTGTGGTCCGGGCGGAACTGGATGTGCTGCAAAAGAAAAACGCCCCAGCGGTCGGGGAGTACGCCCAGACTCTCCAAAGCGTGTCCGATCAAACGGAACAGTTGTCCCGGGTGGTGGAGGCCCTGCTGGAGATGACCGGGCTGGAGACGATAGAACGCCGCGACCACATCTCCCTCTTCGCCCTGACGGAGGAGGTTCTCTGCGATCTGGCTCAAGTGGCGGAGGAAAAGAAGGTGGCGCTGGTTCAGGACCCGGGAGATGCCGAGTTGACCGGCAGCGATACACTGCTGTATCGGGCGGTCTATAACCTTGTGGAAAACGCCATCAAGTACAACCGCCCGGGAGGAGAAGTCCGGGTGGCGATCCAGCGGGCCGGCGACACGGCCCATTTACAGGTCACGGACACCGGCATCGGTATCCCCAGAGAGTGCTGGACGGAGATCTTCGACCCGTTTGTCCGGGTGGACAAGTCCCGAAGCCGGGCCATGGGCGGAGCGGGACTTGGGCTGGCTCTGGTTCGGGAGATCGCGGAACTCCACGGTGGAAGCGTCCGGGTGCTCCAAAGCTCCGGACAGGGAACACAGTTCCTTTTTGAAATCCCTATATAGCACCGTCAAAAATATAAGCGATAAGCCGGAAAAGACAGCAATCGCCTAAAGCTCGTGTCCATGCCGCTCCAATTGCGGGCAAAGCAATCGGGAGACAGCCGCACACAGGTACAGCGATATATCCGCCTGACCGCGTTAATCCCGCCGATTTTGCAGATGGTGGACGAGGGGCAGACTGCCCTTATCCCTGCGGTGGAACTGTCCTTTTCGCAGGCACAGCGCATGAAAAAAGTTAAGCCGGATGGGGCGGCTTGATACCTCTTTCCACGCCTCCGATGTC
Source organism: uncultured Oscillospiraceae bacterium (assembly GCA_900549945.1). Taxonomy (GTDB): domain Bacteria; phylum Bacillota; class Clostridia; order Oscillospirales; family Acutalibacteraceae; genus Hominenteromicrobium. The sequence continues at coordinate 4,454 of URQJ01000027.1, read as the reverse complement.
ACAAGTACGCCGCGAAAAACCGAAGGTGTGACGAAGAAGGGAGCCTTCTCCAGTCCGATCAGAGCAAAAAATTGGTTGACGGGGCCATCATAGCCCGGAATTGCCGGAAAAGTGCCGTATACAATTGATCAAGATAGAAAGTGCGGCAGGTAGATCAGGGTTTGAACCGTGCGTTTGAACAGCACATTCCGAAACTGGTCGATCAGAATGGCGAGCAGGATGGAAAGGTGATGACCAGCTTCATGGCGCCGATGATGAAGGAATTCCATAGGACAAGATGGAAAGAGAAGTCGAAAAAAGCGTGCTCAAACTGTGCGAAATCGACCCATGCGCTGCCGAAGTGACCGCCCATAATGTTGAATTCCTGAAAAGTCATGAGCAGGCCGCTTAGGACAGGGATATAGCCAAAGATCAGTACAAGCACGCGGCGGGCGGCATCTCTGTTCAGGATGATGGTGCAGGGGGAGACCCGCAGAAAATGGAGGCGGCCATGCGCGAGGGATGCGGCGCCGGGATCTTTTATGGGCTTCGCAACATCTATGAACGGCTGCGGCTCAAATACGGCTGCGCATTTTCTTTCCGGTTTGAAAGCTGTGCAGGCATCGGAAAGATCGCGACAGTTTCCATTTTTCTGGATGATACTGCTATTTAAAACGCAAAAGTGTAAGGTGAAAAGACTGAAGTACCGGCTGTGTACGATGCACTGCAAATGGAATAAGGCAGGCGGACCCTGTGATGCAATTTCTAGGTGTGCCGCCGGCTAGGGGATGTTTGATTGAAATGTCGTTTTTTTAGAAAAGCTGGACGGCGCCGCAGATCATATGGTATAATCATTTTAATTGAATAAAGCAAATAATTTGCTTTAGGCTGCGTTTGGGAAGGCGCTCTTCTGCGCCGGCGTCCAAACCAAAACCGCTTGGAGAGGAAGCCGGCAGCGGCAAGGCTTTTCTGCGCAGGAATCTGAAATTAAAGGGGCGATCTGTGGTGAGCTTTCAAACGGAATTTGAATTCACACTGCCGTGCGGCTATGTGGACGAGGACGGGGCGGTGCACCGGGAGGGCGTGATGCGCCTGTCGACTGCGGCGGATGAGATTTTGCCGCTCAAAGATCCGCGTGTACAGAGCAATTCGGGTTATCTCATGATCCTGCTTCTGAGCCGCGTGGTCACGCGGATTGGGACACTGATGAAAATTACGCCGGAGGTGATTGAGCGGCTGTATACGGCGGACCTCGAATTCTTACGCAACATGTATGAACGGATCAACGCGGTGGAGCCGCGGGAGATCACTGTCGTCTGCCCGCGGTGCGGTCAGTCGCATTTGGTGCCGATTGAATTGCAGTTTACAGAGCACTAGCGCTCGGCGCACAGGTAAGAACAGGGCGGAACGCGTGAATCCATACCCGGACGGGGCGTGTTTACATTGCGTTCCGCCCTGTTTTGTGCTATACTGGTGCGGAAATCAACGAAAATGGGGAGAATGTGTTGAAAACAAAAGCTGGATTTCGATGGGGCGCCTTTCTTCGGAGCCTCGCGGTGATCGCCATACCGGTGGCGCTGCAAAACCTGCTGACGACGACGGGCAGCATGGTCGATACGATGATGATCGCGCCGCTTGGGGAAACCGCGGTGGGCGCCGTGGGCCTATGCGCACAGTTTTCGTCGCTGATGTTCTCCGGATACTGGGGCTTTGTGGGCGGCGGCATGCTGTTTTTCTCGCAGTATTGGGGCGCGAAAGATGAAAACGGCATCGACCGGTCCTACGGGCTGACGCTCGTGTGCATGCTGGCCTCCGCCTCTATCTTCGCCTGCCTCGCGCTGTTTGCGCCGGAGCTCGTCATGCAGATCTATACGGACAAGGCGTCGATTCAGGCGATCGGCGTCGATTACCTGCAAATCGTGGGCTTTGCCTACCTGCTGCAGGTCATCTCGATGGCGATGAGCGCGCTGCTGCGCTCGACCGAGCGCGTGCGCATCCCGCTGTTTGCGGCGGTCGCCTCCGTCGCGACGAATATGAGCCTCAACTGGGTGTTTATCTACGGTAAGCTGGGCATGCCGGCGCTCGGCGTGCGCGGCGCGGCGCTGGCCACGGTGTGCGGGGCGGCCGTCAACGTGCTTGTGATCGTCGTTTTGAGCCGCGCGCAGGGGTACCCCTACCTGTTCCACTTCACGAAGCATTTCCGCTGGAGCGGCGCGTTTGTCAAGGCGTATTTTGTGAAGTGCTTTCCGATTCTCTGCAATGAGATTTTGATCGGCGTGGGCAACATGGTCATCAACATCGTGCTCGGCCGCCAGTCTGAGCAGGCGATCGCCGCGATCGCGGTTTTCCGCACGCTGGAGGGCCTTGTGATCGGCTTCTTCTCGGGATTCTCGAACGCCGCCTCGGTGCTTGTGGGCAAGAGCGTCGGCGCGGGCGAGCTCGACGCGGCCTATGAGCGGGCGAAACGCCTCGTCCTGCTCTGCGGCAGCAGCATCTTTGTGCTGTGTCTGACGCTGGTAGCCGCGCACAAGCCACTGCTCTCCGTCATGAGCCTTTCGGGCGAATCGCTTGAAATCGGCTCGGGCCTCTTGATGATCTACTGCGTCGCCGCTGTGATCCGCATGTGCAACTGGACGCAGAACGACACGTACCGCTCGGCGGGCGATGCGGCGTACGGGACGATCCTCGAGATCTCGTTCATGTACGCGCTTGTACTGCCGTGCGTCTGCCTGACGGGCCTCGTGTGGAAGGCGCCGTTTTTGCTCATCTTCGCCTGCTGTTATATCGATGAGCCGATCCGCTTTATTTTGATGCAGGTGCACATGTATTCGGGCAAATGGGTGCGGCCCGTCACAGAGCTTGGGCGCGCCGCGCTGCCTGCGTTCCGCGAAAAGCACATGCGCCGTAAGTCGGGACTGGCCTCCTGAGTGCGGCGCAGAAGGGAGAGGGGCTCCGCTTTTGGGCGGTGCCCCTCCTTTTCCGTGCTTTCGGCTGAAAAAATCTTGGGCTTGACTTCCAGTAAGCTGGAGCCTATATAATAATATAAAAAAAGGATACAGGGAGGAAACCAAAATGCTGTATAAACCGTTTGCGGATTTAAAGCTCTCCGTGCTCGGCATGGGCAATATGCGCTTGCCGACTGCGGGCGAAGGCGGGCCGATTGACCGGGAGAAGGCGCGCGCCGTGATTGAGCGCGCGTATGCGTGCGGGATCAACTACTTCGACACGGCGTACCGTTACCACGGCGGCGAATCGGAGTCGTTCGTCGGCGAGGTACTGCGCCAGTACCCGCGCGACACTTGGTATCTCGCGTCGAAAATGCCCGGGCACATGATGAATTTTAAGGATGGCAGGCTCGGCTTTCAGGGCTATCTTGCCGGGGAAAAGATCGAATCGATCGCGCAGATTTTTGAAGAACAGCTCGAGAAATGCGGTGTGGATTATTTCGACTTCTATCTGCTGCACAACGTCTGCGAGAGCTCGTGGGATTTTTACACGAATGAAACGCTCGACGTCGTGGGATATCTGCTCGAGCAGAAAAAGCGGGGGCGGATCCGCCATCTCGGCCTTTCCTCGCACGGGCGGGCCGACACGATCGACCGCTTTTTGACGAAGTATGAGGGCTGCTTCGAATTTGTGCAGATCCAGCTCAACTACATGGACTGGACCCTGCAGGGCGCGGCGGAGAAATATGCGGTCGTCACGGCGCACGGGCTTCCGGTCATCGTGATGGAGCCGTGCCGCGGCGGCAGGCTTGCCGCGCTGCCGGAGGCGGCCGAGCGGCTTCTGAAGGCGGCGCGCCCGGCAGATTCCACGGCCTCGTGGGCATTTCGCTTTTTGACGTCTCTGCCCAATGTGCAGGTGGTGCTGAGCGGCATGACGACGCTGGAGCAGCTGGAGGAAAACGCCGCGCTGTTCTCGAAGGACGACCCGACGACTGCGCCGGAAAACGAGCTGCTGCAAAAGGTCGTCGGCATCTTAGCCGACACCGTGCCCTGCACCGCGTGCCGCTACTGCTGCGAGGACTGCCCGCAGGGGCTGGAAATCCCGAAGCTGATCGCGATGTACAACGAGCTGCGCGTGGACGGCATGAATTTACTGCGCTTCAATCTCGGCGGCATGGCGCCGGAGGCGCTTCCAGCGGCCTGCATTGGCTGCGGCGCCTGTGCGCGGGCATGTCCGCAGGGGATCGATATCCCCGGCATAATGCGCGATTTTGCATCCCGCCTCGAAAAAGCGTAAACGAGAAAAACCCCGGATTTCTTTGAAATCCGGGGTTTTGTGCGGTTATAGGGCAAAGTCGTCCGGCACGGCGATCGCCGGGCGGCTGAGCTTTGCTTTTGTAAAGAGCGGGATCAGCTCGCGCGCGGCGGCGGGCTCCGGCCGGTCGAGCATGCCGAGCAGGCAGGCGATTCTGCCGCAGAGCGCCTCGGGTGTGAAGCAGATCGGAAGAGCACACGTCTGAACTCCAGTCA